>CALDGV010000082.1 GCA_937941745.1 uncultured Prosthecobacter sp.
GATCAAATTCGCCACCATCGTCATCCTTCCGTCCCTGCTCCTTCTCGGCTGCAGCCAGCCGACCAAGCCTGCGCCAAAGAAAGCTCCTGCCACCACGCTTCCTTCCGCACCCGCTCCTGCTGCCCCTGTGAATCTCAGCGTTGGCGGCGGTATGCAGACCACGGCGTCAGGATTGCAGTTTGAAGTCTTGCAGCGCGGAAGCGGCACGGTTTCACCCAAAGCCACTGACACCGTCAGGGTTCACTATCACGGCACCTTGCTCAGCGGTGCGGTCTTTGACAGCTCGGTGGAGCGTGGTGAGCCGATCAGCTTCCCTCTCAATGGCGTGATCCGCGGCTGGACCGAGGGCGTGCAACTGATGAAAGTGGGCGACAAGTTCAGGTTCGTGATTCCAAACTACCTCGGTTATGGCGGCAGCAGCCCCACCCCAAAAATCCCGCCCTTCAGCACCCTGGTCTTTGAGATCGAACTGCTTGGCATCAACTGAGCGATCAACGTGAGGCGGTCTTCGCGCTGTGTTTGCCGAGGCAGATGAGGCTTTTGTCGCTGCGGATGAAGATCTGACCCTCGCTGAGCGCCGGGGAGGCGAAAACTTTCTCGCCGAGTTCGCTTTCGGCGAGAGTCTGGTAGGTCTTGCCGGGCTTAACGGTGCGGAGCGTGCCGAAGTCGTTGATGAAATAGACGTGCCCCTCGGCGCTGGCGAGGGAGGCGTGGTGCTCGCGCAGGCGCTCCTCCCACAGAATGTCGCCGGTCTTCGCGTCGAAGCAGTGGCCGATGCCGGAGTCGGAGACGATGAGGAAATGCTCACCTTGAATAATGGGCGATGGAACATAAGCCACGCCTTTGTTCGTGCGCCAGACGATGTGGGTGTTGGTGACGTTGCCTCTGCCGTCGGGCTTGATTGCCAGGAGGTGATGCTCAGGAAAACCGCCAGTCATATAAAGCAGACCGGTCTGCTCGCTGAAGACGAGCGAGGCGACAAACTGCTCGGTGGGGCCGTCGATGATCCACAGCAGCTTGCCGGTGCGCGGATCGTAGCTGGTGACGCAGATCGTGCCGCTGAGCACCATCTGCGTGCGTCCGCCAATGTCGCGAATGAGTGGCACGCAGTAGCTGCGGGTGTGATTCGGCCGCTCAATGCGCCACAGCTCCTTGCCGTCGGTTTTGGCGAGGGCGACGATGTAACCGTCGCCATCGTGATCACAGTTCACGATGACCTTGTCCTCAAACACCACCGGGCTGGAGCAGAAGCCGTGCTTGCTGGAAAACAGGCCCGGACGCACCTGCCAGAGCGGTTTGCCGTCAAAATCATGCGCGGAAATGACCACCGTGCCCTTCGGCACCTCGCCTTTCGGAATCACACGACCGCTGTTGGCCTTGCGCGTGGCCTCGGTCTCGGCGTTGTCGAGAAAGGCGGTGAAAACTCGCTCGCCATCCGTCGCTGGCGTGCTTGAGGCCTGGCTGTTGAGGCGATGAATGCTCTCGATGGGCGCTTTGAGCACATTCGACTGCCAGAGAGTCTTGCCCGTGGCGCGGTCGAGGCAGATCAGCACGCGCTGCTCGGACTCCGCCACAGCAGCGGCCAGAAAGATACGATCATTCCACACAATCGGCGAGGCATGCCCGCTGCCGGGCAGCTCGGCCTTCCACGTCACATTGCCGTCAGCGGTGATCGGGAATCCTGTGTCCTGCGAAGTGCCGTCGAGCCGTGGCCCGCGCCACTGCGGCCAGTTTTCAGCGAAGGACAGCGTAGGGCAAAGGGCGAAGAGCAGAGAAAGGGAACGCAGAATCATGCGCGAGGATGAACGGAGCGAGAGGCACACTCGTTGCACGCGCTCGGAATTCCACACTCTCAACCCTATGCTATAGAATTACCCCAGGCTGATACTTCGCAGCCTCAGGGAATTCCTTCGCGATGGCCGAGACGCGGCCGCAGAAGGCATCGACCTGCTGCGGGGCGTCACCGGCGTTGGCCTTGCCGGCCTCGACGATGCGCTGCATGTCGGCCTCGGTGAGTGTTAGACGCGGATCATGCACGAGGCGGACGAGAAGATCGTTTTCGCGCACCTTGCCGGTGCGCATGTCCTTGGCGACCTGCACGGCGTGCTCCTTGATGACCTCGTGCGCCGTTTCGCGGCCCGCGCCGGATTTGACGGCCTCCATCATGACGGTCGTGGTGAGC
>CALDGV010000083.1 GCA_937941745.1 uncultured Prosthecobacter sp.
GGTTTTTGTGGACTGTCCCTATCGTCCATGGTTCCCGCGGCGCAACCTGTTTTTCCGGTGGCCTTGGGTTCAGTGGGACGAAGCCCTTGCCAAGACTGCCGCTTTCCGCCTTCATGCCTGCTCATGTCCGACCTCAAGTCCTACCTCGCCGAGCGCTGTGCTTTCACCGATTCGCTGCTCGATCAGCTGATCCCATCCGCCGAAACCGCGCCTGCGACGATTCACAAGGCCATGCGGCACAGCATCTTTGCCGGAGGGAAGAGGCTGCGCCCGATCCTCTGCCTGGCTGCGGCTGAGGCCTGCGGCGGCACGAAAGAGGCCGCTGGCCCGGCCGCCTGCGCCGTGGAATGCCTGCACACCTACTCGCTGATCCATGACGACCTTCCCAGCATGGACAACGATGACTTCCGCCGGGGCGTGCCCACCTGCCACAAGGTGTATGGCGAGGGCATTGCCGTCCTCGCTGGCGATGCGCTCCAGGCGCTGGCCTTTGAACTGGTGGTGCAAACGCCGCCCGTGACCCGGCATACGGCGGCGGACCTCGTCCGTGAGCTGGCGGTGACCGCCGGCAGCCTGCATCTCGTGGGCGGCCAGGTGGCGGATCTGGAGGGTGAAGGCCAGAAACTGCCGCTGGAGTCCCTGCGGTTCATCCATGAAAACAAGACGGCGGCCCTGCTCACCACCAGCCTGAAGCTCGGTGGCATGAGCGCCAATGCCTCGCCGGAGCAGATGCAGGCCCTGCATGACTTCGGCATGGCCACCGGGCTGGCCTTCCAGATCATTGACGACATCCTCGACGTGACGCAGACGAGTGAAAAACTCGGCAAAAGTGCTGGCAAGGACCTCGCTTCCGAAAAGAGCACCTACCCGGCGCTCATCGGCCTGGAGGGCTCCCGGGCAGAAGCCCATCGGCTCACCCAGGCGGCGCATGAGGCCCTGGCCGTGTTTGGCGAAAACGGCCTGCGTCTGCGTGAACTGGCCGACTACCTCCTGGCGAGGGACTTTTAACAGCAAGCTGTCCACACCCCTGGATGCGAACGCATCATTTGCGCACCAGGGAGCCCGGAATGCCGCCCGTATGACAAAGCTGCCCCCTGCGCTGCGTAGGTGGAGGGAGCTTATTTGTCATGCACTCTCCGAATTTGCAGATTCAGTCCCTCCTGCTCGGCGGTTTGTCCGCCGGGATGATGCTGTCTGCTTCAGCCGCTGAGCCGACGGCCGCAGGCCTTGAGTTTTTTGAAAAAAAGGTCCGTCCGGTGCTCGTCGAGCGCTGTTTCGAGTGCCATTCCACGACCGCCAAGGTGAAAGGCGGCCTCTCGCTGGATTCCCGGGAGGCGATCTTCACCGGAGGTGACAGCGGCCCCTCCGTGGTGGCGGGTGATCCGGAAAAGAGCAAGCTCATCGAAGCCATCACCTACAAGAACCAGGACCTGCAGATGCCACCCAAAAGCCCGCTGACCGCGGCCGAGCAGCAGGCGCTCGTCGAATGGGTGAAGATGGGTGCTCCTGACCCGCGCACAGGCTCCGCACCAGTCGCGAAGGCGACCATGGGCATGGATGTGAAGACCGGTCGCGAGTTTTGGTCCTTCAAGCCCCTTGCCTCTCCTACACCACCCGCGGTGAAGAACAGCGGATGGGTGAAGACGCCCGTGGATGCCTTCGTGCTCGCTCAGCTGGAGGCCAGGAACCTCAGCCCGGCGCCTCCCGCCGAAAAGCGCGCCCTCATCCGCCGTGCCACGCAGGACCTCACCGGCCTGCCGCCGACTCCGGAAGAAGTCGAGGCCTTCCTCAAAGATGATTCCGCCGATGCCTTTTCCCGTGTGGTTGAGCGTCTGCTCAGCTCACCCGCCTATGGCGAACGCTGGGGCCGCCACTGGCTGGACGTGGCACGCTACGCCGACTCAAACGGCATGGATGAAAACGTGGCCTTTGGTCATGCCTGGAGGTACCGCGACTACGTCGTGCGTGCCTTCAACAACGACAAGCCCTACGACCAGTTCCTGATTGAGCAGCTCGCTGGCGACCTGCTGCCCGCCCAGGAAACCCGCGATCGTCACGACGCCCTCGCCGCCACAGGTTTCCTGGCGCTCGGAGGCCGTGTGCTGGCCGAGCCGGACGTGAAGAAGATGGAGCTCGACATCATCGACGAGCAGCTCGACACCCTGGGCAAGACCTTCCTGGGCATGACCTTTGGCTGCGTCCGCTGCCACGATCACAAGTTTGATCCCATCAGCCAGGCGGACTACTACGGGCTCGCCGCCATCTTCCGCAGCACGCGTTCGCTCTCCAACGAGAAGATGGGAGCGATCAAGTTCTGGTATGAGCATTCGATGGCCACGCCGGAGCAGATCGCTGCGAAAAAGGCTCATGAAGCCAAGGCCGCGGAAAGGCGGAAGGTCGTGACCAGCTTCACGGCCAAGGCCCGCGCAGAACTGAAAGCCGAGCTGCACGCCGCTGCCGCCGACTACCTTGCCGCCGCCGCCCAGCTTTCGGACGACCCTGACTTTGCGGATGTCGAAAAGCTCGCACAGGGCTCCAAGCTCCGTCCGCGCTACCTGCTCACCTGCCGCCAGTACCTTGCCCGGAAAAATGACCATCCCTTCTTTGCCCGCTGGCGTGCCTTGGCCGCTGCGAAGAAGCCCGCTGAGGTGCGCACGCACTATGCGCCGCTGTTTGCCGCTGCATTGAAGCTGGACCCCAAGGCCAAGGACAAGCCTGCGGCTGAAGTCACCGCCGCACGTGAGGCCCTGGACGACATTGCCGGCTTCCTGGCCATCCCGGACAAGGATGCGGACGCTTTTGATGCTGCCACGCTGGCCAAGATCACCAGCATGATGGATGACCTCATGCATGTGGAGGATGCCACGCCGGACCCACCTGCCTTCATGGGTGTCGGTGAGGCCGAAACCGTGCGCTCCATGCCCATCCACATCCGCGGCAGCTACCTCACACTCGGCAAGGAGATTGAGCGTGGTTTCCCGGAAGTGATGCGCACCTCGTTCACCAAGCCGGTCTTCCCCGCCAAACAGAGTGGACGCCTCGAATTCGCCCGCTGGCTGGCTTCCAGCGAGCATCCACTGACTGCCCGTGTGATGGCAAACCGCCTCTGGCGCTGGCATTTCGGCAAAGGCATCGTCGCTTCCACCGACAACTTCGGCGTGCTGGGAGACAAGCCCTCCCATCCCGAACTCCTCGACTGGCTCGCCCGTGTGTTCATCGAAAGCGGCTGGTCCATCAAGGACATGCACCGTCTGATCATGAAGTCGAGCGCCTACCAGATGGCCAGCAGCCACCCGAACAGCGGCGGCAGCTCCACTGCACCAGACCCGGCCCAGCTCGATCCTGAAAACCGCCTGCTCTGGCGCTTCAACATCCAGCGCCTTGAGGCCGAACAGATCCGCGATGCGCTGCTGCACGTCAGCGGTACCCTGAGTCAGGAGATCGGAGGAAAGACCATCCCGCTGCGCAACCGCGAGTTCGTCTTCAACCACACCTCGCGCGACCACACCACCTACGAGACACCGCGCCGTGCGCTCTACCTGCCCATCATCCGAAACCACCTCTACGACATGCTGGAGCAGTTCGACTACCCGGATCCGACCATGCCCACCGGCAGCCGGAATTCGACCGTCGTGGCTCCGCAGGCGCTCATCATGCTGAACGCACCTGTCGTCATGGATTCTGCGGCTGCTCTGGCCCGCCGTCTGGCCCGCGATACCCGCAACGGTTCCGCCGAGGCACGCCTGCGCCGTGCCTACGACCTGGCCTACGGCCGCGAACCCACGACCCGTGAACTGGATCGTGGCCTGCGCTTCATCCAGGCTTCCCCGAAAGCCGATGAAGCCTGGCCGCTGCTCTGCCAGAGCCTGCTCGCGGCCAATGAGTTCATGTACCTCCGGTAAGCCTCACCAATGCCTGCGTGTGCAGGCACGTCGCCTGCATCACGCGGTCCTGCGCCAGCGCTGGAAGGTTTCGATGGCTTCGTACTGAGCCAGGCCGAGGGCATCGTAATTGGTGGCATTCTGGCGGTTGATCTCGGGGGAGCTGCGCTCCAGCGAGGAGAGGGCGCCATAGCGGCCAAGGGCACGAGCCTTGCGCTCCAGCTGGAGGGGGCTGAGGGGCACGGCCATGTCGATTTCGTGGCCTTCGAGTGGCTTCTCCTTGCCGCGGTAGAGCCAGAGGCTGCAGGCACCGGCCCATTCCTCGGCTTCACAGGCCTTCAGCGCGGCTTCGAGCACCTTGAAGCAGATGCCGGAGACGCTGCTGGGGTCGGCGGCATCGCCGGTGGTGTAAATTTGATGCGGCTTGTGCTCCCGCAAAAGAGCGGCCAGCGCCTCGACATCCGCCTGCGTGCTCTTGAAGCGGCGGTAGCGGCCGGATTCGTAGAAGGGCAGGTCAAGGAAGACGATGTGGTCGTTGTGCAGATGGCAGGCGTTGGCAGCATCCCGCAGTTCACCGCGCAGGATGAGCGCCTTGAGCTGGCGCAGCAGCGGGGTGTCCTCGCCGAATTCACCTTTGTCGGCGAGCATCTTGAGCGCCTGCTCGGCATAGGCGGTCTGCGGTGCCCACGCGGCGGGGTTGCTGACCACTCCGGCCAGCTCCTTGAGCGTTTCAGCAAACTTGTCGGCCTCGCTGTCCGGCACGCGCAGGTTGCCGCTGGTCAGGGAGATCAGCCGCACGTCGTGGCCTTGTTCGGAGAGGCGTTCCAGCGTCGCACCCATGGAGACGACGGCATCCTGCGGCTCGGGGCTGAGCACGAGGCAGCGCTTGGGATACGGGTTGGCACGTTCGGGACGGTAGGTGTCATCCTCGTTGGGCTTGCCGCCGGGCCAGCCGGTGATGGTGTGCTGGAGTTGGTTGAAGATGCGGATGTTGAGCTGGTAGGCGGGACCTTGTTCGCTCAGCAGGTCACCCAGGCCGTGCTCGTTGTAGTGCTCGTCGGTGAGCTTCAGCACGGGCTTGTGAAGCTGGCTGCCGAGCCAGCAGACCGCCCGGCGGGTTTCGCGCGGTGTCCAGGAAACCGGACCCACCAGCCAGGGCAGCTTGATGCGGGTCAGTTCGCGGGATGCACCGGCATCGATGTAAAAGCGCGCATTCGGATGGCCCTGCAGGAAGGAGGCGGAGATGGCCTCGGTCATCGGACCTTCCACGGCTTTGGCCACCATCTCGGCCTTGTTGTCGCCCCAGGCCATGAGCACGAGCTTCTTGCCGCGAAGGATGGTGCCGACCCCCATGGTGATGGCGAAGTGCGGCACATTTTCCTCACCGCGGAAGTCGGCGGCTGCGTCCTGGCGTGTCACGCGGTCCAGCGTGATGCGTCGTGTCAGCGAGTCGCGGCTGGAGCCCGGTTCGTTGAAGCCGATGTGGCCGGTTCGGCCGATGCCGAGAATCTGAAGGTCGATGCCACCCAGGGCGTCGATTTTTTCCTCATAGTCACGGCAGTGGGCAAAGACCTGGTCACTCGGCACCTTGCCGCTGGGGATGTTGATGTTCGTCTTCGGGATGTCGATGTGGTCGAAAAGCTGGTCAGCCATGAAGCGGGCGTAGCTTTCCGGGTGGTCCGAGCCGAGGCCGTAGTATTCGTCGAGGTTGAAGGTCACCACGTTCTTGAAGCTCAGGCCCTCTTCCTTGTGCAGGCGGATGAGTTCACGGTAGAACGGCACTGGCGTGGAGCCTGTGGCCATGCCGAGCACCACGTTCTTGCCCTGCTTCGCGCGCTCTTCGATCAGCGTCCGCACCTCGCTGGCCAGTTCCTTGGCGGCAGAGGCCGAATTCGGGAAGATGCGGGTCGGAATTTTTTCGTAGGCTTCGGCAGCAGATCGGCGGGGGGTGGTCATGGCGTGCGGCGGGTTGGGGCCGCCAAACTGGCGCGCTTTTGCGCAGGCTCAAGACCGCTTCCGTGATCTGAAGTGGTATGAAACCGTCCAGGCGGCTCACGCGGCCCTAGTTTTTCTTCATCTTCACGGCTCCGGACAGCTTCTGGCTGGTCGTGGGTGTTGTGGCGGGCAGCGGCGGCACGGCCAGCGGGTCGGCATCATGCGGAAGCTCCTCCAGCAGGAAGTAGCCGAGGCCGGTCTTGGCCACGCCATCATGGGTGAGCACGCCGTTGAAGGTGGCTGTGCGCTTGATTTTTTTGTCGGCAAAGAGCGTGCCCGTCCGCTGTTCATTGTCTTCCAGGATGAAGGTGCCGCTGAACAAGCCGGTGGTCGTGCTCAGCGTGGCGAACTTGACGCTGCCTGGATTGCCCAGGCTGCGGGCGGCGGGAAGCTGAGGTTTGCTGCCTGTCAGGAACTCAAATTCAGGCACGTCGGGCTGGATCGCAGCTCCGCTAAGGCCGCCCTCCGTGAAAATGAGGCCCGCTTTGTCCACGCCCAGCACCATGTCGAGAATCAGGGCAGGAGAGACTGGCGCCAGGTAACGTGCGCCGACGGCGGTCAGATTCATGGGGCCGAACCCTGCGGGATAGATCCGTGATTTGACATTGCCGGGCCGGTTCCAGGAAAGAGTGCCGGAGAGTCCGGTGTCATCAGGCACGCTGTCATTGTCGGTATCGATGTCGAGCGAGCCCGCGAGGCTGCCCTTGGTGGAAGCGAGCACCTGGAAGACCACAATCTGCCCCTGTGGTCCCACGACTGCGGCGCTCGTGTAGCCTTCACCATCTGCCAGCCTGCCTGCCGTGGTCACCTTGCCGTCCTTGGCGAGGTTGAAGGAGCCGTAACCATCTCCGAGCGGGATGCCCGGCGTGCCGCCAGGAGGCTTCAAAGCATAGGTGTAGAGCTTGGGTGCCGCGGTGGCCAGCTTTTGGGAGGTCCAGACATGCCGCCAGCCCTCGACGGTGGTATTATTGATGCCACCATCGCTGAGTTGGGTGCCGGCCTCAAAGCGGTTGTTGGCTGCATCCAGGAAGAGCCGGAAGGCATAAGGCGTTTTGCCGGTGCCTCGAGGGATGCTGATGAGGGCCGTGAGAGGCTCCAGTGGAGGTGTGGAATCAATCGCAATGCTGCTTTTGAAGGGCAGCTTCAGCGTTCCCAAGGTCATCGAACCGGTGATGGCACCAGTGGAGGCAACCGTGAGGTCCACCCTGCCGCCGAGTTGGCTGTTTAGGACTGCATGGCGGGCCACGGTGCCTGAAAAAACGCCTGCCACGCCAGCGGGCAGCGGTGTGATGAGGATGTCCTGTTCGGCACTGGCCGTGGTGCCTTTGCCGTTGGTGGCGCTCACACTGACCTTGAAAAAGGTTTTGGCCACCGTGGGCACACCGCTGATCAGGCCGGTTTTGGCGTTCAAAGTGAGGCCGATGGGCAGGTTTCGAGCCGCATAGCTCACTGGTGATTCGGACAAGCCGCCATTGAGCAGGATCTGGTGGGAGTAGGCGCTGCCGACAGCACCATTGGGCATGTTTTGAAGCTGGGTGACCTGTGGCCTGGCATTGAAGACACGTATGTCGAACGCACCCGCCTCCAGGCTGCTGCCGCCGGGCACCCTGGCCGTGCATCGGTAGATCCCGGAACCTGTCGCGGCGCTCAGGCCTGCCAGCACAAGCGTCTTGGCTTGGCCGGCGAGCACTTCCGTCGCTGGCGGAGCACCCGAAGTCTTGGTCCACTCGAGTGTGGCAGCGCCTGCCAGGATGACCGTCGGCCTTTGGGTGCTGCCTTCCGCCACCACCAGCAGATGAGAGACTGGTTTCACTACGGCGAGCACCGCCTGAGCCGAGGTCGCGGATTCACCTCCTGCCGTGACCACCACCGTGTAGCTCGCCGCATCCAGCATCTTGGCCGCTGGCAGGGTGAAGCTGTTCGCGGTGGCGTTCTTGATGGGAATGTTGTTCTTCCGCCATTGAAAGGTGGGTGTCAGCGTGGGGTGTGAGGCGGCCACCGTGAAAGTGGCACCTGCTCCTTCAGCCACGACGAGGGAATTGGGCTGGGTGTCGATCCTGGGCGCATTGGAGGCCGTGCCTGTGAGGCTGATGTCGAAGGGGTTTTCATTCGCATCGTTGCTGAAGATCCGCAGCGAGGCTGTGCGGGCACCTGCGGTGGCTGCCGTGAAGCGCACGGTGAAGGTTGTTTCATTGCCCGGAGCCAGGGTGGTGGCACCCAGGTTGCCCGCCTGGAAGTCCGCCGCATGAGCTCCAACAACGGCCAGGGAGAGGCTTTCGAGATCTTCTGTGCCGTCGTTGCGAAGGGTGAAGGTCCTGGTCAGGCCATCGCCGACCTGCCGTGTGCCAAAGGCCACGGTGCTGAGGCCGTCTGTGAGGGCAGTGCCTGCCGGCTCCTCCACCGTGATTTCAGCCAAGCTTGGCGGTGCCGCAGATGCGGTCACCGCCTTTGCTGGACCGAAGCCGAAGACACGTCCCGAAATCACAGGAGAGACCGAGAGCAGGAAATCGCCCTCGGCAGGAGCGGTGAAGGCAAAGGTCGATCCCGCTGGCAACGCATTCACGGTGGCATCCGCAAGGTCCACGAGGTTGGTGAAGGCGATGCTGTCGATGTACCAGCCTGCGCCATCTCCGCTGGCTGGCGTGATCGTGCCGGATTTGACCGAGTAGTTGTAGCGGAGGCGGATGTCCTTCCCCGCAAAAGCGGCGAGGGAAATGCTGCGCGACTGAAAGCTGGTCTCTCCGCTGCCGCCTACCCCGGCTTGGCTGAAAAGAGTCTGCCAGACCATGCCGCCATTGGTGGAAACCTCCACCCGGGCCACCTGGGCGGCCAGCGCCTGCCCCAGGCGGCTGCGGAAGCTGATGCTCGCCCCGGCCTGCACGTGGAAGCTGGAGTTGTAGGTCAGCATCTGCTCACCGAACACCGGGTTCACGAGGTGGTAGGCCCCTGTTCCAGAATCCTTCACCGTGGTGGAGATGGTGCTGTAACTGCCCGATTGGACCACCGTGATGCGGCTGGTGTTCTCGGCGCCATCACCGGCCGCCGGAGTGTTGTTCACGAAACGGCCCTGATACCCTGTGGCGCCGATCACTTCATTGAAGGTGTAGTTCGTGGCGGCCAGCGTGCTCGCCACATCCGGCCCCGTGAGGCTGGGCGGGACGTAGGCGGGTGCGAAGTCCACCTTCACGTTGGCCTGGTTGGCGATCACGGCATTGAAGTTCCCATTGGCTCCGAGCCCGGTGAAGGTCACCGCGCGGTTGGCATTGGTCGTGGGCACCGGCACGGCATAGCCGCCAGATGGGGTGGTCACGGCATGGAAGGTCGAGCCGTTCACATTCACCGTCAGGCCGCCGATGCCTTCGCCGGGATCGTAGAAGCTGTTGCCGTTCATGTCGTAGTAGGCCACGCCGGTGACAAAGGCGTCACTGTTTTGCTGCGTTCCAAAATCCTGCGTCACCAGCTGCGGGCCGACCGTGCTGCTCCCGACGGTGTTGCTGCCTAGGATGACGCCAATGCCCACTTCGCGGAAAATGCCGTGGTTGTTCATGCGGTGTCCGCGGCCTGTCTGCATGCCTCCGGGGCCGGGGCCCCAGTCGATTTGGAAGCCGGCATGACCGAAAAAGACATCGTGTGCGAAGCTGAAGACACTCTCACCCAGCGTGCTGAAGTTGTAGTTCACCGCGTTGGCGCGATCAGCAAGGGTGCTGCCACCGGAGCCGGTATGGGTCTGCAGCGCATTGTCGAACTGGAACTGCGTGTGGTCACGAGCGGCCTGGGTCAGCTTCGCATTCATGGCCAGCGGCGGCCTGACATCCAGCGCCGCGAACTCCGTCTTCATCATGTCCATGTCCACGGAGAACTGGGTGATGGCAGCCAGGATGTTTGGATCGGTGGTGGCAGCGAGACGCAGGCCTTCCGCCTCAGGGTCTGCGCGAGCCCGGTTGATCAGCTCGAGGTAGTACTGTTCCTCATCGGTGGGTGATCCGATGGAGTACAAGGTCGTCTGTGCCGTGAAGTCCGGCTTGGGTTCTGGCGGGCCACCCTCTGCCGTGCGATGCACAATTTCCGGAGGCCTCGGCGGCACACCGATCTCCAGGGCGAAGGAAAGCGGTGTGATCGCAAGCAGCAGCAGCGTCGGTTTCATCGCCTGATGATCTCAGAAGCGGCCTGATGCTGACAAGCCGGCAGTTGGCTGCTTTTTCAGCAGGTCCGGAATTCGCCCTTTTCATTCGTCGGCCGCCCTTCATCATCCTGGCCTCACTCTTCCCATGCTTCCAGACATCGCTTCTCTCGCGCATTCGCTCAGCATTTCGAATGACCACCTCAGCCTCTACGGGAGCGACAAGGCAAAAGTCTCCCTCAAGGCTCTGAAGAGCAAGCCGCAGCGCGGGAAGCTGATCCTCGTTTCCGCCATCACGCCCACCCCGGCTGGAGAAGGGAAGACCACGGTCTCCATCGGACTGGCGCAAGGTTTGAAAAGGATCGGTCAGAACGTGGCCCTGGCCTTGCGGCAGCCTTCGATGGGGCCCGTGTTTGGCCGCAAAGGCGGCGCCACCGGCGGCGGCAAGAGCACCGTGCAGCCCGCGCAGAGCATCAACCTGCACTTCACCGGTGACTTCCATGCCATCACCAGTGCGCACAACCTGCTCAGCTCGGTGCTCGACAACCAGCTTTTCAACCAGCAGACCCGCCTCACGCCTTCCACGCTTCTCTGGAAGCGTGTGCTGGATGTGAACGACCGGGCGCTGCGCCGCATCCGCACCAGCTACGGTGCAGCCACGGAGCGTGCCGCCGGTTTCGACATCACCGCCGCCTCCGAGGTGATGGCCATCCTCTGCCTTTCTGAAAGCCTTGCCGACCTTCGTTCACGCCTGGACCGCATCGTCACCGGCTTCACTCCTGAAGGTGAGCCCGTGCTGGCCAAGGAGGCCCGCGTCACCGGTGCTCTGCTCGCCCTGCTGCGCGATGCTCTGCAGCCCAACCTGGTGCAGTCTGTCGAAGGCGTGCCCGCCTTTCTGCACGGCGGTCCGTTTGCCAACATCGCCCACGGCTGCAATTCAGTGCTCGCCACCCGCATGGCCCTCGCCCATGCCGACTATGCTGTGACCGAGGCTGGCTTTGCCTTTGACCTCGGCGGTGAAAAATTCATGCACATCAAGTGCCGGCAGTCCGGCCTGCAGCCCGAGGCCATCGTCATCGTCGCCACCATCCGCGCGCTG
>CALDGV010000084.1 GCA_937941745.1 uncultured Prosthecobacter sp.
GAAGAGGGCGGCGGTGGCGGGCGCGAGATGGTGGCCGATGGCATGATGGAGCGTGCCTTTCAGTTTGTGAAGTGGCTGGCGGCTGAGAATCCTCAGGGACGCTGGGATTACTTTCTCTCCGATGACCAACAGGGCATCCGCTGGGATCGTGTGATCATTTCCGGCTCCTCCCATGGCAGCACCACGGCGGCCAGGTTTGCCAAACATCAGCGTGTGGACCGGGTGGTGATGCTCTGCGGCCCTCGCGATCAGTATCAGACCTGGCAGGGGCTGCCATCCGCCACTCCGGCAAATCGTTTCTTTGGCTTCAGCCACGTGCTGGATGGAGGCTGGAGCGGTGATCATTACTGCCGATCCTGGCAGTTGCTTGGCCTGGCAGACTTTGGTCCGATTGTGAACGTGGACAACACCCCTCCGCCATATGGCAACACACGCCGCCTGATCACCGATGGAGATGTGAAAGGCGACGTCCGACGTGCGCATTCCTGCGTCGTTCCTGGCAGTGCCTCAGTGAAAGATGCCAGCGGAGCCTTCGCGCATGAGTCTGTCTGGCGTTATCTTTACACACATCCGGTGGATCAAATCGGCAGTCCTGTGCCAGCAGATGTTGATTGTGACATGGATCTTCGCCGATGAAGTTGGGCAGGGATTAGGTGAATCGACTGCGTAAAGCCGAGGTCTGGAATTTAATTCAGGAATCTTGACTTTCGACTGTCGGGATTGACCATCACAGGTCTTTTGGGTTTCTGGCCTTATCCTGGGTGGTGGAATGCTTCTGCCGCCTGTGATCGAGCTGGTTCCCTCCCAGTGACAATTCCTTTCCGTTCTTAACCCGCACCCATTATGGCAGAATACGTTGGCATCGATCTCGGCACCACGCTCTCGGGCCTGGCATATCTGAAGTCAGACGGCAATCCAGAGATCGTTCCGAATGCGGATGGAGAGCGGCTGACGCCTTCCGTGGTCTTTTTTGACAATCATGAAGATGTGAAGCTTGTCGGCAGCGCTGCCCGCGATGGCGGCGAGCCAGACCGCACGATCTTCCAGATCAAGCGCCACATGGATGATCCCGAGCACCTTGTGGAGATCGACGGTCGGAAATGGACTCCATCCGAAATTTCCGCCCTGATCCTGGCCAAGCTGAAGCGTGACTGCTCCAAGATCATCGGTGACATCAACGAGGTGGTGATCACCGTGCCCGCCAACTTCAATGAGCTGGCCCGCAAAAGCACCATCGCCGCAGCTGAGATGGCCGGCATGAAGGTCAAGCGCCTTGTGAACGAGCCCACGGCGGCTGCGGTTTACTACGCCCATAGCCAAGGGGTTCAGGGCCGCATCCTCGTTTATGACCTCGGTGGAGGCACGCTGGACGTCACCATCCTCGAAGTGCAGGGCGACAACATCCGCATCTTGACCAGCGAAGGTGCGCGTCACCTGGGCGGAAGCAATTTTGATGAACTGCTTCTGGACGCCTATGCCGATCAGTATGTGAAACAGACTGGAGCCAGCCTCTGGAGTGATGAGCGGCATCGCCGCCGCATCCTGCAGGCCACCGAAGACGCCAAGAAGATGCTCTCCAAGCTTCAGCGCGTGAATGACACCGTCTCCAACGATCAAAACAACGGGATTGCGCGCATTGACCTCACCCGGGATGGCTTTGAGACGATGATCCGGCACATGCTCACCCGCACGGTCCTTCTAGTTGAGCAGGCGCTGGATTCCGCCAAGCTCAAGACTGGCGACATCGACCATGTCGTCCTTGTGGGAGGATCCACCCGGATTCCCAAGGTGAAGCAGATCCTGGAGAAGATGTTCGGCAAGGCACCGAAGTCCTGCGGCAACGTGGATGAGTGCGTCGCACTTGGT
This sequence comes from uncultured Prosthecobacter sp., assembly GCA_937941745.1. Taxonomy (GTDB): domain Bacteria; phylum Verrucomicrobiota; class Verrucomicrobiia; order Verrucomicrobiales; family Verrucomicrobiaceae; genus Prosthecobacter. The sequence continues at coordinate 1,867 of CALDGV010000084.1, forward strand.
GCCGCACTGTTTGCCAAAAAATCCGCCCGCATCCAGGAAGTGTGCAACGCCAGCTACGGAACGCTGGCCATGATCTACAACGCAAGGACGGGCGAGGAGAAGCTGATGAACTCCATCGTCATTCCCAAGAACACGCCCATTCCTTGCTCCCGCACCCAGGTTTACCAGACCAGCGAGGACAACGAGCGCGTCATCGAGGTGGATATCACACAGGGGGAAGATGAGGACCCGCGCTATGTGGATGTGATCGGCCGCATCACGCTGGAGGTTCCACCGAACCGCCCGAAAGGCTGCGAAGTGGCGGTCACCTTCAGCTACGATGAAAACCAGCGCGTGCGTGCCCTGGTGGTGGACAAGCAGTCCGGCCGCAGCCGCGAGGTGGCGGTGAGTTACAAGGGTGCAGGCGTCCTCTCTGATGAGGAGTTGAAGAAGAAGACTGTCAGCCTGCGCCAGATGCGCATTGAGTAAGCTTTTTGAACCTCCTTCAAGTTTCCACCCTCAGCTTTTCTTCTCCGGCCATGTTCAAAAAGATCCTTCAATCCCTTTCCAAATCGCAGCAGGCCAAGACGCAGGCCCCTGCAGCACCGGCCAAATCTTCTGGACCCATGCCCGTGGCTCCCACCGGAGGAAGCAGCAAGGGCAGTGTTCTCGACAAGGTCACAAAACCCGCGGCGGCTGCGGCGCCCGTCTCCTCAGCTCCCAAGACCCCGGAAGAGTTGTGCGAGGTCACTCCCAAGATGCCCAAGGATCAGATTGCCGCTCGTTTGAAGCTTCTTTACCGGCGTTTCAATCGCAGTGCATCGAGCCTTGATCCAAAGGTGCGTGCGGAGGCGGACAAGATGCTGGATGCGATTGTCATCGTCCGGGAGAAATACTTTGGGCAAATCTGAGCCCTTAGGGCCTTGAGACCGATCCTGTGAAAGCGGGCCTTGTAGGGTTTCGTTACCCCAACCGCATGACACGCCGTATCGAACGCCGCACTCTTCTTCGTGGAATCGGAGCCACGCTGGCTTTGCCGTGGTTGG
>CALDGV010000085.1 GCA_937941745.1 uncultured Prosthecobacter sp.
TCAACAAGCTCCTGAAAGACGGCGAGAAGCACCCGATCGAGAAGACCGGCGCACGCCTCCGTTCCCTCATGCCTTGGATCAAGAAGCGCGACATCAAGGGCCAGCAGGCCAGCTACGCCTGATCCGGCATCAGCCATCCCTCAAAAAAACCCTTCCTGGCACCGCCGGGAAGGGTTTTTTCTTGGGCTGTTTCAAAGCCACTCTGCTGTGGCTTTCACTTCACCTCCTTGGCTGGCTGGTCACCAAACTGAAGAGTCGGCACCTTAGCCTCAGCGCTCACAGTCAGAGCCACCCAATGCCCAGCCACGGCATGGGAAGGAAACCCGCAGGCCAGGGCATACTCGCCAGCCTCGTCCGCAGTGAAGGAAAACTCCGACTTGCCCATGGTCTGGCCAACGAGGTGCTTCGGAGTCGCACCACCGGGGAACCACGGCTCGGCGATTTGAAGCTTTTTGGTGTCCGGGCGGTCGATTACGATCGCGCTGTGCGGAACCGGACTGGGGTTGATGAAGGTCACATGAACCTTGGTCCCGACAGGGATTGTCAGGTTCGCCTTGCCATGAGAATAGCCATTGAAATTCATGCCGTAGTTTGCGGCGTTGAATGTGGCCACCAGAGTCACTTTCACGCTCCCAGGCTCCGCTCCTGGCCGCAGCAGGTCTTCCGCAGTGACACCGGCAAAGAGTTCCTTTTTCAAACCTGGGATCTCGACAGAATGATCATGCCCAGGCGGTGGTGCCGGAGTCTGGGCAAAACTGGCGGAACTGAGAAGGGCGATGGCGCAAAAGGCAGGTCGAAACATGGCAGGCAGAGGGTGAAGAGAGTCGGTGGGCAGATCAATCATCTTTCACCCTGGAGGCATGGAGGATGGCGCTGGAAGCCACCTGCGATCAGGAGGCAGACACCTGGGGAGAAGGCAGCTGCCGGATGGAGACCTTGTCGATTCGCTGGCGGTCCATGTCGATGATCTCAATCTCAAACCCCCCAACCGTGAATTTTTCGCCTTCACGCGGCAGCCGCTCCAGATGCTGCATAATGAAGCCTGCGAGTGTCTGAAAACTGTCGTCCTCAGCTTCAGAAACTCCTTCAAAGCCCGGAATGACCTCATTCACCTGATCGATCTCAGTCATGCCATCAGCCATCCAGGTCTGCGGGGCGGTCTCACGCACCTGCGAGGCGCCGAGCGCCTCTGGACGGTTGGCGGGAAGGTCTCCCACCACTTCCTCCGCGAGGTCTTCAATCGTCACCAGACCACGCACGATGCCGAATTCATCGGTGACCACTGCGGCATGGTGTGACGCTTTGCGCAATTCCTCAAGCAAGGTCAGCGCCGGCTGATTTTCAGAGACAAAGACCGGCTCACGCATGAGTTCGCTGACCTTCTGGTTCAATCCAGCGGCCACGGATAGGAAAAGTGCCCTCAGGGACACGATGCCCACCACATGATCCCGCGTCTCGTCATAGACAGGAAAGACCACCTGGCGCGCCCCGCCTTGGAGTTCCTCAGCCACGCTCGCAGCCGTGTCTTCGACATGCAGGAAGATCACCTTGGGCTTCGGGCGCATGATCTCCTCTGCACGGACATCGCGCAGGTCAAAAACCCCTTCCACCATCTGGCTCTCCTGATGATGCACGCTGCCGGTGATCAGGCCTTCCCGCACCAGCACCTCCACTTCAGCCAGAGTCGGCCCGCTGGGTGCCTGAGACTTGCCGAAAAAGCGCATCAGCGCCCGCGTGCTGAGTTCCAGCACCCACACCAGCGGGCTGCAGACTCTGGAAATCCAGTCCATCGGACCTGCCATGACACAGGCGATGCTTTCAGCATGGCGCAGCGCCAGGCTTTTGGGCACCAGTTCGCCAATGATGAGCGACAGATAAGTGATGAAGGCCACCACCAGGGCAAAGGCCAGTTCCTCTTCATACCCGGCCAGCCAGGGAATCTGCTCCAGCCAGGGGGTCATGTAGCCCGCGAGGCTCGCTCCACCGTAAGCACCCGCCAGCACCCCCACCAGCGTGATGCCAATCTGAACCGTGCTCAGGAACCGCTCTGGGTTCTCAGCGAGCTTCAGCGCCAGCCTGGCGCCGCCGCTGCCCTTCTCCGCACGTTCCAGCATCCGGGCCTTCTTCGCCGAAACGATGGCGATCTCCGCCATGGCGAAGACCCCGTTCAGGACGAGAAGAATGAGGATGAGCAGCAGTTCAATCATGAAAGCGGCCAGCTAGGCGAGAATAAGCCCGGAGGCAATGACAAGCCGGGACGGCAGTTCCGCCTTCAAAGCACCGTGCCTTCAAGAAATGGCAGATCTAGAAAATGATGACGCAGGTTGGTGACCGTGACCCTGGCGATCTCCCCCAGTGCCTCATGAGTGAGAAACGCCTGATGGGAAGTGACCAGCACATTTGGAAAGCTCAGAAGGCGTGTCAGTTCATCATCCTGCAAAAGGCCACGCTCAGAGTGATCCTCAAAAAAGATGCCCTCCTCTTCTTCATACACATCCAGGGCCACGCCCCTGAGGTGACCGCTTTTGAGCGACTCAATGAGAGCCGTCGTATCCACCAGCTTCCCACGGCTGGTGTTCAGCAGGTAGGCTCCGGCCTTCATCCGCCCCAGAGAATGCGCGCCAAGCAGGTGATGCGTCTCGGAAGTCAGGGGCAGATGCAGGCTGAGGATGTCCGAACGCTGCAAAACCTCATCAAAACCTGCATAGGTGATGCCATGCTCCACCGCCCAATCCTCCTGAGGCTGCGGATCGTAAGCCAGCACGTGGCAGCCAAAGCCGCGAAAGATCTGCGCAGCACACCGCCCGATCTTGCCCGTTCCCACGATACCCGCAGTCTTTCCATGCAGGTCAAAACCCACCAGGCCGGCGAGCGAAAAATTGAACTCACGCACGCGATTGTGTGCACGGTGGATCTTCCGATTCAAGGTCAACAGCAGGGCCATGGTGTGCTCCGCCACCGCGTGCGGAGAATAGGCGGGCACCCGGGTCACTGAGATTCCCAGGTCGCGGGCAGCGATCATGTCCACCTGATTGAACCCAGCACAGCGGAGAGCCACGTGCCGCACACCGATTTCAGCCAGCTTCCAAAGGCAGGCGTGATCCAGCTTGTCGTTCACAAAAGCACAAACAGCCCCTGCCCCGGCTGCTGTGGCAGCAGTTTCCGCAGAGAGCCTGAAGTCGTGAAACTGCCACTGCAGGTCAGCAGCACCTGAAGCCGCCAGCATGGCATCCCGGTCATAGGGCTTGGAGTCGTAGAAAGAGACGGTTTTCATGAGGTTCAAAAGGTCAGGATTGAGGGCAGCGGGCGAGCCTGCGGCGCGCCAGCCACTTCCGGATTTCTTCTGCCCATAGGACACTGCTGCCGATGAGCCCGAGCAGGAAGAAGTCCTTCAATGGGATCGGAACGGTATGGAAGATGTGATTCATCGTATCCGTGTAGATCACAAGGAGGTGGAGCAGGTTGCCGAGGACCAGGCCACCCATGAGCCAGCGGTTTTTCAAAACGTCGAGATTGAGGCTGGATTTGAGTGCGCTGCGGCAGTTCAGGACATTAAACCACTGGCTGATGGCAACGAGGGTGAACGTCTCCGTCTGCACAAGCTCAAACGGAGCGCCGCTCTGCAGACGCCAGACAAAAAAGCCGAAAATGGCCGCCACACTGGTGCTGACCATGAGTGCCATGCGCCGCCACATGGCCTTGGTAATGAGCGGCTCGCCCACCGGCGTTGGCTTGCGACGCATTTCATCCCCCTCCAGCCCTTCCATGATGAGGTTCACGGTCACCGTGCCCTCTGTGACAATGTTGATCCAAAGGATCTGCACCGCGGCGAGCGGCAGCGGATAGCCGCACAGCAGTGCCAGCAGCAGCACAACGACCTCATCAATGCTGGTGGCGAAGAGGAACAGCACCACCTTCTTCAGGTTTTGATACACTAGCCTCCCCTCCTCAACAGCTTTGACGATGGTGGCGAAGTTGTCATCGGTGATGATGATCTTGGCCGCGCCCT
>CALDGV010000086.1 GCA_937941745.1 uncultured Prosthecobacter sp.
CTCATCATAATTTGAATATCATCCGCTTCGTTCATGCTCTCCGCCGCCCCTCCCGTGCCAGAGCTTAAACGTTCGCCTATGAAGCTCTCCGCGATATGATGACAGGGTCAAGAGGATCACCGATGCAGCGAAAACAAGGAGGCTTTGCTGGTCATATGGAGTTGCTGGTTCTCATCACCATATATGCGATCTACTTGGGATTGATTCTCCCCATCGCCCAGGCGGCTAGCAGGCGATTTGAAGCACCCTTAATTCTTTTTGTCTTTGCACCCCTTTTCTGCTGCTACGCACTATCTTGGGTGGTGATGTTAAGTCCATCTATTGCCAAGAAGTTCGATGGTAATCGTTTTCTTCTCGGTAATCAGATATTAGCCATCAGTGTCGCAATCTCCCTCATTGGTGTGCTCGTCACTTTCGCGATCAGGTCCATTATGCATCTATTCTCCTATCTATTTTGACATCGACAGAGAAAACAATCGGCCACACAAGGGCGAACAAAACGGATGCAGGCAACGGCTCGAAGGCTATCAGTCGTGTCATCGACGCTTTCCGCTCGCCGTCGCCTGATCCGGGTCGTTCGCCCAACCAACGGCACCACCCGCCTTTCCCAGATGAATATTAGAGAGTTTTGGAGCCTTATTGAACGGTGTGATCCTTCGTCCTTCGACATGGACCGCAAGGCGAGCCTGCTTGAGCATGAACTCAGGCAGTTGGACTCAAGTGGTCTAGGAGACTTCCATCGTCACTACTGGAGTCTGCGAGCTAAGGCCTATCATTGGCCATTGTGGGATGCTGCTTCCGTATTGTATGGCGGATGCGGTGATGACTCATTCATGGACTTTAGGAGTTCACTGATTACGTTTGGAGAGAAGGTTTTTGAGAACGCACTTTCTGACCCAGACACACTCGGTGACTTGCCTCAGCGCATTCCAATAGACTCTGGCATTTTCGCCGTTATACACAACGTCACCGCGAGCAAACTCGGGAATGACCACAGGTTGGACGTTGCACCCCAACCAGCGGAACCCACCGGTCGGTCCGTCGAAGATGAGCAGGACGATGACGGAATTGAGCAGGAGGAGGCTGCGCGTTTCCCAAGATTGTTGGCTTTGGCGAATCGCTCTAATGCTTCTTCAGTGCAGAGAAGCAAACCATGGTGGAAGATATGGTAGCCCAGACCGCGAGAACAAAGGCGAACAAAACGGATGCAGGCAACGGCTCGAAGGCTATCTGTCGTGTCAGCAACGTCTTGCGCTCGCCGTCGCCTGATCCGAGACGTTCGGCCAAGAAATGGAACCCATCGACCACATGCGAATAGCGCTGAAATACTCTGCGTTCGTGGTGATCGTCATTGCTTGTGGGTGGCTCGTTCGAGATTGGTGGAGAGAGCATTTGTTCCACATGACCGCATCTGGAGCGATGGGTTGTGGTGTTGGAACTGTTCGAGTTCGGATGCCTGATGGAGTCCGAGAGTGTCGTGTCGGTCTGGACACGGTCAGGCTTATCGGACGTGACATATCAGACGACGATTTGATCTCCCGGCTGGAACGCCGAGTCGCTACGATGCCGACCGGGAGCCCACTTTGGAGGGATCATCGACACACGCGAGATGAGTATGAGGTCATGCTCTCTGCCGAACTTCTGATTCAGTTGCGCCATCCTCAAGCACTTCCCCTCTTCACCAAACTCTTGGACGATGCTCTGTTTTTGCCCAGAGCAAGCGAGTGGTTGGCAGAGCTTGGTGACGAACGTGCCTGTCCGGCACTCTTGGATTCGTGGGATCGCAATCCTGACTACCCCTACTTGTTCATCAATGCGTTTCAGCAATTACGGTTCCGCCCAAGTATCCCGAGGATCATTGAAGTGTTTCACATGAATATGACGGAGACTGACCTTTCATTGCTCGTTACCACGCTGGAGATGATCAGCGGGGACGATCTCGACCGGTTTAAGCACAGGCATCTCAACACCCCGGATGCCACCGCCGCGTTCAAGAAGGAGCTTCATGAATGGTGGCTCTCGAAAGAGCGCCAAGCCGCAACGAAGGCCGAACAAAACGGATGCAGGCAACGGCTCGAAGGCTATCTGTCGTGTCAGCAACGTCTTGCGCTCGCCGTCGCCTGATCCGGGTCGTTAGGCGATTCCTCGCGCATCCTGTGAATTACGAATTCCAGCCAAGCCACAAACCCGGTCGCAACCGCTACGTCGGTTCGTGGACGGAGACCGGTTGGCGGGAGATTACTTTGCCATTCAGCGCTGCCAGCCTTGCCGCGCTTCTTGAGCAGGCTGCCGGACTTCACTCCACGGACTACACGCATCAGGACATCGCTCACTGGTGCGACCGCTTCATCATGGCTGCACGCTCGGGCGAGTGTCAGCCCACCGACCGCAAGGCAGCGAGCATCGCCGAGGATGTATCTGTGCAGTGGGACTTGTTCCTTTCCAACACGTTCTCACTGCCACAGCTTCAGGCGTTGGACTTCTCAGCAGTTCGATTACCTACCGAGTGGTTCCACGACTGGCTTCGACGAACCAATGAACTCCAATCGACCGGAAACGCCTAACCAAGCGCTGCAGCGAACTGCTCCGCGCGTCACGCTGGCTGCTTCCGGCCACCGCCTTTCCCCCACCATTCAGCCAGCGCGCCACGCTCCGCAGTCGCTGAGCTTGGGGTCGTTCGCCCAACCAATAGCGCCCCACGCCCATGCCTGAGAATGAAGACGACTGGTCACTGAAGGAGTGGCGTTCTGACACCACGCCGGAAGTTCGTCTGATTCGGAAGAACCTCAGTGCAGACGTTGCCGGTTTCCGCAGCACACATGGCCACTTGGCCTACTTCACGTTTGCCTTTACTCCGAAGGACGATAGCGGACTTCCCACCACTGCTGATTTTGATAGGCTCGCGGAGATCGAGGAGTCCGAGTTGGCATTTCTCACAGAGGGCGAGCTGGCTACGTTTGTTGCTGTAGTGACCGTTTCCGGGATTCGTGACTTTCTGTTCTACACCCATTCGCCAGAGCTGTTCTTGTCCAGAGCGGAGTCAGTCAGGGACAGGCACCCAGACTTTCAGTGTGGATGTCAGATTTCACCAGACCCAACATGGAGCCAGTATGATGACCTGCCATGATCACTCAGCCAGATCAGCCATGACCATCGCACAACAGATCAACGACCAACCAAGGGCGAACAAAACGGATGCAGGCAACGGCTCGAAGGCTATCTGTCGTGTCAGCAACGTCTTGCGCTCGCCGTCGCCTGATCCGAAGCGTTAGGCCAGCCGGGTATCTGTTTGCGGTGGGGCCGCATCCATGGTGGGGGAGGATGCCCTCTTCGTGCGGACGCTTGGGCTGGATCTTGCGCCGGCCTGCTTGGCGGCGGGCCGCGCTGCCGGAGGCGGTGAGGATCATCCGAGGCGGAGGTCGAGGGTGAAGGGGAATTCGGGCACCTGCCCGATGTGCACCGGGGTGAACCTGCCCTGGGTGTGCCCGCCGGAGAAGAAGCGGGCCAGGCGGCGGCTTTCGGCCTCGTAGCTGTTCACGGGGAAGGTTTCGTAGTTCCGCCCGCCTGGATGGGCCACATGGTAGGTGCAGCCGCCGAGGCTGCGCTGGCTCCAGGTGTCCACGATGTCGAAGGTGAGGGGGCTGTGCACGCCGATGGTGGGCTGGAGGCACTCGGGCGGCTGCCAGGCGCGGTAGCGCACTCCGGCGACGTAGGCGCCGTTGGTGCCGGTGGGGTGCAGGGGGATCTGGCGGCCGTTGCAGGTGATGATGTAGCGTCCCTCGATCAGCCCGGCGGTCTTGACCTGGATGCGTTCCAGGCTGCTGTCCACATAGCGCACGGTGCCTCCGGCGGCGCCCTCCTCCCCGAGCACATGCCAGGGCTCCAGGGCGGTGCGCAGCTCCACATGGACGCCGCGCTGGGTCATGGCGCCGATGGCGGGGAATTTGAATTCGAAGTGGGGCGCAAACCATTCGGGCTTCAGTTCGTAGCCGAAGTCCTGCATGTCGGAGATGACATCGCAGAGGTCTTCCCAGACGAAATGCGGCAGGAGGAAGCGGTCGTGCAGCTCGGTGCCCCAGCGGACGAGCTTCTGCTCATAGGGCTGCTGCCAGAAGCGGGCGATGGCGGCGCGCAGCAGCAGGTGCTGGGCGAGGCTCATTTCGGCATGAGGCGGCATTTCGAAGGAGCGGAGCTCGACGAGGCCGAGCCTGCCGCTGCTGCTGGAGGGATCGAACAGCTTGTCGATGCAGAATTCGCTGCGGTGGGTGTTGCCGGTGGCATCGACGAGGAGGTTGCGGAAGATGCGGTCCACCAGCCAGGGCGGCGTGTGGCCGTTGTTCTTCGTGTGGCGGTCCAGCTCCTTGAAGGCGAGCTCCAGCTCAAAGAGGGCGTCGTTGCGGGCTTCATCCACGCGCGGATGCTGGCTGGTGGGGCCGATGAAGAGGCCGGAGAAGAGGTAGCTGAGGCTGGGATGGTTGTGCCAGTAGCCGAGCAGGCTTTTCAGGAGGTCGGGACGCCGCAGCAGCGGGCTGTCCTTGGGCCGTTCGCCGCCGAAGACGATGTGGTTGCCGCCGCCGGTGCCGGTGTGACGGCCATCCAGCATGAATTTCTCCGTGCCGAGGCGGGTCTGGCGGGCTTCCTCATAGAGCACCTGGGTGTTGTGGACGAGGTCCTGCCAGTTGGTCACGGGATGCATGTTCACTTCGATGACGCCGGGGTCGGGCGTGACCTTGATGACGTTCATGCGCGGATCGTAGGGCGGCGGTGTGCCCTCGATGATGACGGGCATCTGCAGGGTGGCGGCCACGTCTTCAATGGCGGAGACGAGGTCCAGGTAGTCCTCCGTGGCGGCGACGGGGGGCATGAAGACATGCAGGCGCCCCGCGCGCGGTTCCAGGCAGAGGGCGGTGCGGATGATCCAGGAGGCGGACTCCTGCGGCAGCGGAGGGCGCGTGGCGCTGGTCGGGCGCGGGT
>CALDGV010000087.1 GCA_937941745.1 uncultured Prosthecobacter sp.
CCCATGTTTTTTTTTTTTTTTTCGACATCGCGTGCCATGTCATTGGGGGGCAGGAAGGAGTTCATGGGATGAGTTGGGTTGAGGTTCAGTGATTGAAATAGAATTCGGGCTGATTGATCAGCGCCCACACGATGTCGGCGGCCAGTTCTCGCCCGCTGGAGTAGCTGGAGGTCATGTGCGCCTTCAGCGCCGCGATCTCATCCGCCGTGGGCGTGCGTGAGAGCAGCGTGAGATAAATTTTGTCCGCCAGCTTGTTCAGATCGTGGTCTCCGGCATCCGCCTCTGCCACCAGCGGGCATGCCTTTATTTTGCCGAGCACATGGCTGGAGTTCAGCAGATGCAGACGCTGTGCGGGGCTGGTGCTCAGATTGCGCTCTGACTCAAAGCCGGTGTCACGCGGCGGGCGGCCAAACAGCTCCAAAAACGTGCTCGTGATGCTGCCGTCCGCGAGAGCGATGCCGCGCACGTTCTCGGGTATGAACGTAAACGGCTCGGGGATCGGGCTGCTGTAGGTTTCCTTCGTCGCGGTGATCTGATTCAGCGCATCCACGAGCACCTCCGCCTCCAGTCGCCGCATGGGGTAGTGTGCAAACTGTGCCGCAGCTTCCGGCGTATCCTGCGCGGGTATCGAGGAAAGCTGGAAGGTTTGCGAATTGAGGATGACGCGGAAGAGATGCCGCATGTCGCACTTCGAGGCTGCGAACTCCTTTTCCAAAAAGGCCAGCAGCGCGGGATTCGACGGCGGGTTGTCCGCGCGGAAGTCATCCGGCTCATGCACGATGCCCCGTCCCATCAACCACGACCAGATGCGGTTCGCCATGCTCCGGCTGAACCAAGGATTGGTTGGTTGCAGCAGCCACTCCGAAAAAACAGCGCGCGGATCGTCCAGGCCCGTCTTGATGTTTGCTGGCGTTCCGTCTGGGAAAATGGCGTGCTTGGTGATGCCCTCCTTGTCTGCCGTAGGGTCGAAATAGACGATCTCCTCCTTCCATTCCGCCGTCGCTTTGTAGGCCACTTGTGCAAAGAAGCCCGCCATCGCTTCCAGCTTCTTTTTTGGCCATTTGTCGGCTCGCTCGCCCATGAAGGTCAGCGCCACCGTCGCCGCGACGCCTTGCGGGCTGCGATCCTGCATGGCGCGGTAAAAATTCACCTCGCCCTCGCGGAAGTTGCTGCCGTTCGCGAGCAATAGTTGCCGCGTGAAGATGTGCAGTGGCTTGTTTTCACGCACGCTCGTGTGAATCCAGCGGTGGTAGGCCTGCACCGCGTTCGGCCACAGCTTGATGGGAAACTCCGCTTTCACGCGCAGCACATCACCCCACTTCATCGCCCAGAAATCCGTGAATTCGGGCCGCTGGATGAGGATCTCGATGAGTTTCACACGTTTGTCAGACTCCTTCGTGCTTTCAAAGCCCCGCGTCTCTGCCTCCGTTGGCAGCGTGCCGATCACAGCCAGAAATGCACGCCTCACAAACACGGCATCTGAGCAGAGATTCGCGCGTTTGATGCCCAGTTCGTCCTGGCGACTGAAGACCAGTTCGTCCACGCGTTCGTGCGGCTTGAGACTCGCGCCAGATTTCGGCACGGGTGGTCCTAGTTCATAAACGCCGCGCTCATCAGCCGACAGTGTGCTGACCGTCAGTGCCCACAGGAGTAGGATGGTTTTCATAGCACGTCATCAGGTCAGAGGGTTGGGCTGGCGGATGGAGGAGAAGGCTACTCCCTCGATTTCAACGAGCAGGTCCGGGCGGCATACATCCGCCACCGCATAAATGGCTGGCAGACGTCCCAAGCGGCGTTCGCAGACCTGGCGCACTTTATCAAAGTCCTCAGGATGCTTCACATAGACGTGTATTTTGGCCAGGTCTGCCAGCGTGGCTCCCGCGTCTGCCCATCCGTGACGGGCGAAGTTTTCCGGGGCGATGAGCTTCTCGATGTTGGTGAGCGTCTGCTCCGTCTGCTTCATTGCATCCCCTTTATGAACCGTCTCAGCGTTCACAATGCTGGCCGTGCCGGAGATCCACGTCGTCACATGATTGCCGACACGCACGGCCATCGCTCGGGCAAATTTTGGACTCTTGACGGAGTACTCCTTGGGGTAATCAAAAGCGGAGATTTGCAGCGGATTCTCAAGTCCCAGCAACGAGACATCGTCTCGCTTGCTTTGCAGCGCCATGCAGGCGGTGATGAGGCCGTGACAGCGCGTGCCAATGCCCGTGCTGGCCGGGTAGATGGCATGACCATTGTGAGGCGATGGCAAGGGGCGCTTGTCGAACGGTATGTTCGCGAAGAAATCTGTGCGGGCACGGTTCAGTTCACGGTAACGCTCCACCCCATGCACTTCCTCCGTGATGCTACCCTGATAGAGCCACACGCGCACCACATCCTCAAATGACGCGCCGCCTTGCGCCAGAGCACGCTGCATGCTCTCAAACACCTCCAGGGACTGCTCATAGGCCGTGCGGCCCTCGCGGTGCAGAGAGCCAGCCGAGGCGTAAATCCAGCGCATGCCATCGTAATCCACGGTCACCAGATGCTCACTGTGATAGGCCACCTGTGCATGACGTGTGCCCACCGCCCACGCTTCGATGGCGATGCCACGCCCCTCGCAGGGAGGCTGCACGACAAAGAGTGTCAGAGGCATCTTGTCGCCATAACATGCAGCAAAGAGCAACTCCGCCATTGGCACGTCGTCTCGATCACGAAGGAACACCGTCTGCATCGTCACCTCCATTGGTTCATTTTGCTGCCGCAGGATGGCGCGGATCGTCGCCAGCGCCTCCCAAGCTTCATCTTTGAATTCACCGCCACACTGAGGCGTCACCATGATGGCGAGTCGCTTCACTTCACCGACCTGAATCACGGTGTGGTGCTGGACACCCATTAGACAGGGGGGCATGTCCGGTGTGGTGGAGGCACCAGCGCCAGGGTGGCGGTGCTGACAGCTATGCACCGAGCACTTCGCATCCAGCAGTCTCCGGTCAGGCGCAAGGTG
>CALDGV010000088.1 GCA_937941745.1 uncultured Prosthecobacter sp.
GAGGTCCTGGCCTGGGACCCAGAGACAGGAACCTCCAGGGCGAGGATTGGCGGGCTGCCGGAGCGGGTCCTGGGACTCAGCTTTGTCCGGGGCGGCCCCCTTCTGGCCGCCGCTGGGGGCTCGCCTGGGCGCAGCGGCGAAGTCTGGCTGGTGGACTTGGCTAAGGCGGGCGCCCGGCGGCGCATCGCCCAGATGCGGGACTGTGTGCTCGCCGCGGTCACCACGCCTGAGGGCGGCACGCTGGTCGTTGGCGGTGCGGACAATCATGTGCGCGCCTTCAGCCTGCCGGAAGGCCGGCCCTTGTGGGCTCTCGAGGCTCATGCCGACTGGATTATGGCCCTGGCCGTCAGCCCTGATGGCAGGCATGTGGCGACAGCGAGCCGTGACCGGACGGTCAAGGTGCTGGACGTGAAGACCGGCACTGTCGAAGGCACGTTCACCGGCCATGCGACCCCGGTTTTGAGCGTGGCTTTCACCCCTGATGGGGATGAGCTTCTCTCAGGCAGCCTGGAGGGCGAGGTCCGCCGCTGCAAGCTGAGCGGCGAGGGTCTCAAGGACTCCACCTTCCGCCCTGGTGGCCGCACCGAAGTTCTTGGCCTGGGTTTTCTTAGTGCTGACACGGGCCTCGCAGGTCTCGGCAGCGGCCTGGCTGTCGCCCTGGATGCCAAGGCGCGGCAGGGCAGGGAAAAGCTCACCCAGCATGAGGACCGCATCACCGCGCTCCTGCTCTCCGGGCCGCCTGAAAGACGCCGTCTTATCACCGGCAGCCATGAGGGGCAGGTCCGCATCACCGAACTGCAGAGGGATTTTGGCAATACGAAGCCTGTCTGGAAGGTGCAGGAGCTTCGCCGCTTCATCGCTAGCCCCGGCTGGTGAGGCGGCTCACGTCCGCTGCAACTCCTGGGCCCGGCTGCGAAAGGCCCGCCAGTCCTGGGCGAGCGTGGCCGGCCCGTAGCGGCTTTCAGCATACTGTCGGGCCAGCATCCGCACCTCGTCGCCCAGGCTCGGCAGCGTCGCGGCCACCCTTTCTGCATAGGCCAGCGGGCCCTCGCTGGCCTCGCGGGCAGGCGCACCGCGTTTTTCCAGCGTCCGGCAGAGCTGCGACCACGCCCGCAGCCAGGGATCGCGCACGGGCGCAGGGCGGCGCAGCCACAGCAGCAGGCCCAGCAGGGCCGCTGCCAGCAGCACGGAGCTCAGGAGCAGCAACCAGCGGCCGCGCAGCCGCTCCAGCCCCAGGAAGCTCAGCCATTCGATCTGGGCCTCCTCGTCAAAGCTGATCACGCTCGAATACCAGTTGTATTCCACGCTGTCCCACCACAGGCGCAGGGAGCTCAGGCTGCGCCAGAGCAGGCTGCCGCGCTGGCGCTCCAGTTCCTCCTCCCCTCCTGCCAGCAGGGTGCGCAGGTCCAGGGTCATGCGGGCAGGCACCAGGGCCGCCGTCGGGTCCACCCGCGTCCAGCCGCGTCCTTCCAGCCAGAGTTCCGTCCAGGCATGGGCATCGGCCTGGCGCACGATCATGTAGCCGCCGCGCTCCGACCATTCACCGCCCATGTAGCCCACCACGATCCGGGCCGGCACCCCGCAGGCGCGCATCAGGGTGGCAAAGGCGGCACTGAAGTGCTCGCAGAAGCCCACCCGCCGCTCGAAAAGGAACTCATCCAGGCCGCCCGGCCCTTCATAAACCCCTGGCTCCAGGCTGTACTCAAACTTCTGCGCCTGCAGATGCGCCACCGCGCGCTGGGCGATCTGCTCACCGCTCAGGCCAGTGCCGCGGATCTGGTCTGCCAACGCCTTTAGCCTGGGGGAAAGCCTGCCCGGCAGGCGCAGGGCCTGCCCGCGCTGGGTCGGGGTCAGGCTTCCGGGCTCCTGATTCAGGCGGGAATAGACCTCAAAGCGGCGCAAGCTGTCCACCGTCTGTGTGGTGCTGATCGTGTCGTCCACATCCGGCAGCGCGCTGCGCCCCTCGTCATAGGCTTGGATCGGCACATCCAGGGCCGGCAGCCAGCGCTGGCCGTGCGCCTCCAGGGTAATCCGCTGGCGGGTGTCGCTGCTGCTTCGCAGCCTCAGGCGAGGCACGCCATCCAGCAGGGCGCCGCGCCGCCAGCTCAGTCCGTCATCACACTGCCAGAGCACTAGGCAGCGCCAGTAGCGTGCCTGGTGTGCCGGTGGCTCTGCCCCGGGGAACTCCACGCGGAAGGCCACTGCATCACTCGCGGCGACCTGGGAGATGCGGCCCGGCTCCAGCGTGCTGGAAATGCCCGTCACGTGCATCCTTTCCCGGCCCAGCCGCTCCAGGAAGCTCATGCTGGTGCGGGGAAAGACAAAGTACAGCACCATCGCCACCGGCAGGGCCTGTAGCAGCATCACGCTCATCAGCCGCACCGGGGCCCACCAGCCCGCCGCCCCGCGCCGGAAGCGCACCATGCACACCCCCAGGCCCGCCATGAGGCAGAAGGTCCACAGGGAGCGGCTCAGCGTCTGGTCCGAGAGCACGCTGCACAGGCAGAGGAACCAGCCCACCGTCGCCAAAATCTGGAAATCATGCGGCGTGCGGGACTCCAGCATCTTCGCGCCGAGCAGGATCAGCAGCACGGCGATGCCGCCCTCCATGCTCACCAGGTTGCCCGTCGTCAGCTCCACCAGCGCCGTGCCCGCGGCCAGCACCGCCAGCCCGGCCAGGGAAAGGCGGCTCGGCATCCGGCCCGGCCCAGCAGGGCGCTTCCGCCAGCCTTTTTCCAAAATCCCCAGGCGCCACAACACGCAGAGGCCCAGCACGGCCACCGCCACCGTGGGCACCAGGTCCAGCAGCAGGCAGGAGATCGCCAGCAGGTTCAGGCACAGCGCCAGCAGTGGCCAGGGGGCTAGGTTCAGGCTTCGCTCATGGCCGATGGGGAGCTTCAGGCGCCGGTCCGGCGATTCCTCGGCATGGCCACCCGCCTCAGCAAGAGCATCCAGGCAGCGCCGGACATGGGTGGCCCCCAGGCCCGGCTCGATCTGGCCTCCCGGCAGCCTCAGCCCATAGGGAGTGCCCGCAGCCTCCGCCTGCTCGATCCAGCGCGCCATCTGCCCTGGGCGCTGGGGCTCTGGCAGGTTCAGCCGGTGCCAGTCCAGCATCAGCGCGGGCGTGGCTCCGCCCGACCACTGCTTCACCAGCAGCGGCCTGCCCCGGGCCACGGCGCGCCAGTCCACATGCTTCAGAGAATCCCCCGGGTGCCACTCCCGCAGCCCGGCAAAGTCATCCCCCTCCCGACCTGGCCGCGTGGCCTGGGCGTGGCTGCCCGCCAGTTCCCCGGGCTGTGCAGGTTCCGGCTCCGGCAGTGGCAGGGAGCCCTCCGGCTGGGGGTGGATGTGGCGTGAGGCGGTCAGCTCCACCACCCGCTCCGCCGTGAACAGCCCCAGCGGGTAGGCGCTGCGCAGCAGCACCCGCACGGTGGGCTGCACACCCGCCTCATGCACCTGCACCGGCAGGCTCAGGGTCGCTGAGCCCCCGGCCTCCACCTCCTCCACAAAGCTCCAGCGCCCGCCGCCTTCAGCGCTCAGCACCTCCACGCCCCAGGCACCCTGCCGGGTCGGCGCGTGCAGTTCCAGCGGCACCCGGATCACCTCGCCTGCCCGGCCTCCGGCCAGCCTCCCTGCTGTGATCTCCAGCCCGCGCAGGTTCTCCCGTGCGCGCAGCCACGACATGGCCGCCAGCACGGCCGTGACAAAGCACAGCAGATACGCCGCGCCGTTGTTCTGCACCGCTCCGGCATAGCCCATGGCCAGCACGATCCCGGTCAGCGACAAGGT
>CALDGV010000089.1 GCA_937941745.1 uncultured Prosthecobacter sp.
AAAAGCAGCACTTCCCCGGTAAAGCTGCCCGCGCCTCCGCTTTCCCCGCCTTCGAAAAAAACGACCTCGGCCATTCCGGTGTCGGCTTCTCCGCCGCCTGCGGCCCCCCCTCCTTCAAGCCCGATGCCGCCTCCTGGCCGCGCGTCTGCCCCGTCCGCGCCTCCGATTGCCAAGCCGCCTGGAGCGCCTACTGCTCCACGCCCGACGGCTCCTCCCATGGCCGGACTTCCTGCGGCCACTCGTCCGCTTGCTCAAAATCCTGCGGCTCCCCCCGCTCCTCGTGTTGAGGCAGGCGCGCCTACTGTGCCGCTCCAGAAAGGTCCGCCACGTCCGCCAGGAAGCGGCACCGGCCCGATGACTGGTGCCACGGCTCCGCTGCCAAAAGCGACCGTGAAGCTTGCCCCGACCCAGGTGATGCAGCGCCCTTCGATTTCAGCTCCACCCAGCGCTCCGGTGAAGCGCAGCGCCGCCGCTGATGCGGAGCAGTTCTATGAGGAAAAAGATCCCGAGGCCGGTCTGGTGCCGCTTTCCGTGATCTGCTTTGTCCTTTCCGCGATTTTGATGGCCGTTCAGATGTTCGGTGCAGATGCCGTGAAGGATGATCCGACTGGTGAATCTCCGATCATGGTGCCATCCGCCGCGACCCAAAGTTGGGAAAGCCGCAGCATCATCACGGGAGTTTGGACCAACAAGTTCAAAGACACCTTGCTGCCGATCCCCTGAGACGTCCGCATCTGACGAATTGATTTTTTACCCCGACTTCCATCATGCCTCTCGCCTGGTTAGTTTTTCTCCTCGCTGTCGCCACTCTGGCCCTGAATTTCCTCGCCAAAAGCGGCGGGGGAATGTGATTCAAAGCCACCGCGCCTTTTTCGACATTTGCGCTGCCTAATGTCTGCTGACTGAAGTCAAAGGTGACTTCAGTCCATGGCCGCTGTGGGCGTTCTTAGCCGTGAGGCGATGTTGCTCGCGATTTCGAGTAGCCGCGTTTTTTCTTCTGCGGTGAAATCGTACGGCGTCAGCTTGCCAATGCCAAGTGTGCCGCAGAGACGCTGGCCGTCTAACACTGGCACGGCCAGCGTGCCCTGAACCTGGGTCTGCTTGGCCCCCGGTTTCGCCACGCCGGAGGTGTCGGTCTGCAGATTGCACATCTCCACCGGCTCTTTCCTCTCCGCCGCGACTCCCGCGATGCCCTTGCCCATGGGAATCGACTGGATGATCGGCATCAGCGCCTCTGGGATGCCTTGGTGAGCCACCAGTTTCAGGTGCTGGTCTGCCGTGTCGAGGCGGTGCAGCGTTCCCGTCGTGCAGCCAAAATCTGAGATCGTCTTGGAAAGGAAATCGTGCCAGGAAAAGGCTGTGGGGGTCATGGAGAGCTTGGATTTGGGATTTGTCGTTGTCGTGACTGGTCGCGGGCGTTATTCTCGCGCTATCTTGGTCTGTTTCATGAAAACCTGCTCCGCTTTTTTTGCTGTTCTTGGACTGGTGTCTGCCCTTCAGGCGCAGCCATCTTCCCCTGTGGCTCCCATCTCGGCCCGCAGCACCTACCACCCCGACAACTCGCATTCCGAGACCGTCGTGGACAAAACCACCAACGAACTCACCGAGGCCACCTACAGCGCTGGTGGTGCTCTCATCAGCAAGAAACACTACCTGCTCAATGAGCGCGGAATGCCCACTCAAGGGCACATTTACGATGGGCGTGGCAATCTCGTTGCCCGCTCCCAGGTCTATTTCGACGAGTTTGGCCGTGCCAAAGAAATGCGCTCGTTCAACCTCCAGGGCCAGTGCTATCAGCAGGTCATTTATGAATATGGAGCCGACGGCAAAGCCAAGCCACCCAAGGTCATCAATGTCGATCCTCGTGCCGCACCCTCCATCAAACCCGGTGTGATTGACTTCACGCAGGACACGCCCGCTCCCGGGCAGTATGCGCAGCCGCAAGGCGTTCCTGGACAGCCTGCGGCCGCCGCACCCGAGCCTCCCAAGAAAAAGTCTTTCTTTGGCCGCCTCTTCGGCAAAAAGGAAAAATAAGGCTGCTCGGCTCTGACCTCTCACTTCGCACGTTTCACTTCTGACCTCTCCCCTTTCCCCCGCACCCGGCCAGCGCTGGATCAGTCAAAGCGAGCCCGAACTCGGTCTCGGCATCGTCACTGCCCTGGAAGGCAGCTACATTGACCTGCGTTTCCCCGCCGCCGGTGAAAAACGCCGCTACGCCCGCAACGGTGCTCCCTTGCTCCGTGCCAGCTTTCACGCGGGAGACACCCTCACGCATCGCGACGGTTCAAAGCACGCCATCGACTCCGTCACCTCGCAAGACGGCGTTTTGACCTACCACTGCGGGCTACGCAGCATCCCGGAGTCCGAACTCGCTGACACCCTCAGCCTTGGCGGCCCGCAGGAGCGCCTCCTCGCTGCGAACATCGACGATTTGCCGACGTTCGCCCTGCGTGCGGAAGCCGTCGAATGGCGCTGCCGCATGCAGGCCTCGCCCGTGCGTGGCTTCATCGGCGGTCGCGTCGATCCCATCCCTCATCAGATGTCTATCGCGGCGGATGTCACGGGCCGCCTCCTGCCACGCGTTCTGCTGGCGGATGAAGTCGGTCTCGGCAAGACCATCGAAGCCGGTCTCATCCTGCATCGTCTCCACCTCACCGGTCGCGCCTCACGCATCCTCGTTCTCGTGCCTGATGCCCTCCCGCATCAGTGGTTCGTCGAACTCCTGCGCCGCTTCAATTTGATGTTTAGTCTCTTTGATGAAGAGCGCTGTGCCGCCATCGAGGCCGGAGATCCCGAAGGCAATCCTTTCCTCGACAGCCAGCTTGTTCTCTGCCCGCTGTCCTTGCTTAGTGGATCGTCCAAACGTGCCGCACAAGCCGCTGACGCTGGTTGGGATCTGCTCATCGTCGATGAGGCACACCACCTCGAATGGACCGTCGAAACGCCCGGAGTTGCCTATCAAGTTGTCGAAGCCATTGCCCGTCGTGTGCCCGGCGTTTTGCTTCTCACCGCCACTCCGCAGCAACTCGGTGCCGAAGGTCACTTCGCGCGCCTCCGCCTTCTCGATCCCGACCGCTACGGCGATCTGGATGCCTTCCTCGCCGAGTCAGATCGCTACGAGCAAGTCGCTCGTGTGGTCGATCTCATCCTGCAAGGCGGCAGCATGAGCAAAAAAGAGCGTGAACTCTTCGTCAGCCACTCCCCACGCGTCCAACAACACGCTGCGGAACTCAACGCAGGTGATGAATCCGCCCGCCAGCGCCTTGTGGCTGACCTCCTCGACGAATTCGGCACTGGTCGCGTCATGTTTCGGAACACCCGTGCCGTCATCCAGGGATTCCCGCCACGTCAATGCCATGCCCAGTTGCTTGGCATTGAGCCAAATTTGGCGGCCGAAGACACGCTCATCCGCTGGCTTGCCGCCACGCTGCGCGAACTAGGCGAGGCCAAAGTCCTCCTCATCTGCCGCACGCGCAAACTCGCCGAAGACATCCACGAGCGTCTTCTGCGCGAGATCAACGTGCATGCCGTTCTTTTCCACGAAGGCCTCACTTTGATGCAGCGTGATCGCCACGCCGCCGCGTTTGCCGATCCGGACGGCGCACGCATTCTGATCTGCTCCGAAATCGGCAGTGAAGGCCGGAATTTTCAGTT
>CALDGV010000090.1 GCA_937941745.1 uncultured Prosthecobacter sp.
CCTCGCGAAACTTCGCCATCAGGATCTCCGCGTCGGTGTGCCGGTTCCAATCATAAAGAATGTGGATGAGACCGTCCGGCGCTTCGAAGCCATCGGGATACGACACCGCATTGCGTTCATCGAGCAGCAGACCGCCCTTCCACGTCTGCCCTTCATCCTCGGATAGCCACGCACTCATGTGCGTGCGCTTTGGCAAGCGCTCCGCGGGCGATCCATTCTTCACCAGCAGGATGCGGCCTGATTTGAGCCGACGCAGGAAGAAGCGCGCATTCACATTCTGCACCGTCGCCGCTTGTTTCGGCTCGCTCCACGTCTTGCCACCATCGGTCGAGAAACTCTCGTGCGGCTGGCCCTTCGTGCGGGCGAGCATCCACAGGCGTCCATCCTTCAATTCGACCATCATGTGCTCGTCGAAGTTCCAATCCGGGAACTGCAGTCGGCCGCGCTCTTTCCATGTCGCGCCTTGGTCCGTGGAAGCAAACACTCTGGCCGTGATCTTTCGCCAGTCCGACACCGGCAGCAGCCACGAGCCATCCTTGAGCACCGTCGGTTTGTTCAGCGTGCAGCCTTCCGCAAACATCACCGGCGTGCTCCACACAGGCTCTGCCGCATCGGGATCATCGCAGCGCATGAACCAGTTCGTGATGCGCTTCTGCGGATCACCGAGCTGCTGATCAAAAAAGAGCCACAAGCGCCCCTTCGGGTCCGTCCAAAGATTCCCCACCAGCGCTCCGCTCACCTTCTGCGCCGCCTCCATCCGCGCCCCGACCGCCACCCGCGGCTTCGACCACGTCGAGCCATCGTCATCACTCGTCGCAAGGAGGAAATAGCCATCCTGCTTGTCCCCGGTCCCTGTCCAGCATCCCCAGATCCGCCCCTTCGGCGTGCGATCCATGCCGATGATCATCGCGCCGCTTCGAGCGTCGTCCTGAAACTCCGTGCCGGGGTTCAAAATCACTGAAGGCGACAATCCATCCATCTCCTGCACCATCGCGCCGTCCGCGAGCACCAGCACCACCATCTTCTTGAACTGAAGTCTCTCACCAGCCTTCACCGCTTTGCGATACAGGCTCACGCGATTGATCTCACCAGGGAAGAGTTGCGTCTCGGGCACATCGATCTTGGTGAAACCGGCATTTTGCAGCGCTTCCTCCTGACTCGCTGCTTTCGGGCGAATCGTCGGCGTTAAGGCGAAAAGGGTGCCGGGCTTGGTGACGGTCACGTCGAGCTTTTCGATACTGGTGCGATGAAACGAAAGTCCTTGGACGGCGGCGGGCATTTCTTCGATGACATACTCGCGATCCGTGAAGAGCTTCACGCCGGGCTTCATGAAGGCAGGCTCGGGTGGCGGTGGGGCGGGCCATTCGATGCGCTTTTGGCCGGTTTGGAGCTCGAACTCGCCGATGGACTCGAGCTTGCCGAACATGATGCGCTCTTTGCGGCTGTCGGAGGTGTCGCCTTGGGTGACGCAGAGCCAGATCGTGCCGTTGTGCTCGTGGAAGGTGGGGTATTGAAAGGACTTCGGCGTCTCGAAGCGGTATTTGCGCTGCCACGTCTGTCCGTCGCGGGAGATGTCCACGTTGAAGATGCTGCGGCCGACGTTTTGCACGCGCGTGGCCTCCTGCCAGCCGAGGTAATACACGCCGCCGAACTGGTCGAAGGTCGGCTTCGAGTTCGCGCCGTTCGGCACCTGTGGCAGCGGCTTGCCAGTGGTCCACGTTTTGCCTTCGCGACTGGTAGTGAAGTGGTAGTTGCCCTTATCGTTGCGCACGATCGCCATCCAGGTGCCATCAGGAAGACGATTCACGGCGGACTCGCTGAGTTGCTCCGATTGTGGCTCGTTGAAGTGACCGAGCACCTCAAAGGTCGCGAGGTCATCATGCACGAGTGACAGCGCGTTTTGCTTCCCGGTGAAGTTGTTCAGCGCGACGTAGAGCTTGCCGTCGAAGCGTTTGAAGGAGTCGAAGATGAAGAACGAGGAGTCGCTGGCCTTCTTGGTAAAACCCTGCGCAACCGCGTCGGCATGAAAATGCTGCGGCTGGAAGTCAAAGGTGCCCGCCGCGGTCTTGAGCCTGGCCTTGTGGATGGTCGGCGCGAACTCGCCGCGCTTCAGATCGAAGTCGCGATACCACATCTGCGACTGCCGCTTGCCCGGATCTTCGCTGGTGAAGTAGCAGCGCAGCGTGTCAGCATCCTTTTGAATGATGCGCGGCACAAAACACGCGCCGTCGGGCAGCGTCTCGTTTTCGAACTTCTGTTCGCTCTTCGCGAAATCGATCACGCGCTCGGTTTTCAGCGTGTGGAGGTTCACAATCGACATCGTGGCATAAATGAACGGCCAGCCCGCGCTCTCGCCCGCCTTCACATCATTCGCCTCCGCGACGAGATAGGCCTTTTCGCCCACACAAACGAACTCCGCATCATGCGCTCCCTTCACCCGCGGGGCCGAGGTATTCACGAGACGACGCATTACGATGTCGCCCGCGAGCGCCGGGTCCCAGTTGGCGGGAAGAAGGCTCTGTGCGTGGATTTGGCCGCCAAGGAACGCTGAGTTCATCAAGAAGCAGAGAAGTCGTGCAATCATCCTGGTGACAAACGTGATGCCAAAGACTCTTTCACGAGGTAAGGCCAGCCTTGATGGGTTATGTTAACTCTTCTGTCTGGCATAAAAAAACAGCGCAGCTGTGAAGCTGCGCCGTTGTGTGAGGAACGTGTTTTCAGGAATGGCTCAAGCGAGCACTTCACTGAGGATGCGGCCACCGTTGACGATGTCGATCGGGCGTGTGCCGTCGGCCACGATTCGCTTCTCGCCGTTGATGCCGAGAAGGCGATACATAGTCTTGGCAAGGTCTTCAGGACCCACTGCATCACGGTCAGGTTCACCGCCCAGGGCGTCGGAAGCGCCGTGAATGTAGCCTTCCTTGACGCCGCCACCGGCCATGGCGACCGAGAACACGCGTGGCCAGTGGTCACGTCCGTTGGTGCCGTTGATCTTCGGTGTGCGTCCGAACTCGGAGCTGACGATGACCAGGGTCTTCTTGAGCATGCCGCGCTCGTCGAGATCGCGAATGAGACGTGCAAAGGCTTGGTCGAAGTTTGGAGCTTGGCCGTCAAAGGCGCTCTTGATGTTGCTGTGGTGGTCCCAACCTCCGTAGGTGACGGAAACCATGCGGACGCCTGCTTCGACGAGGCGGCGAGCCAGAAGGAAGCGCTGACCGGCGGTGTTGCGGCCGTATTCGTCACGAAGCTTGTCGGATTCCTTATTCAGGTCGAAGGCCTCGCGGGCCTGTGTGCTGCTGATCAGGCCGTAAGCAGCCTGATAGAAGCTGTCCATGGCATTGATCGAATCAGCCTTCTCTACTGTGCGGAAGTGTTCGTCCACTGTCCCCAGCAGGCTGCGACGACGCTCAAAGCGCTTGTCGTCAATGTCTTTCGGGGAGAGCAGGTCACGGACGCTGAAGTTCTTGTCAGCAGGATCACTGCCGAGGGCGAACGGTCCGAAGGCGCTGCTCATGTAGCCGGTGCCCTGTTCGGGAGCGATGACGTTTGGCACGACGACGTAAGGAGGCAGGTTGTTCCTGCTGCCGAGTTCGTGGGAGACGATGGAACCAAAGCTGGGGAACTTGATCGCCGGGCTGGGGCGATAGCCTGTGAACATGTTATGAGTGCCACGCTCATGAGCAGCCTCACCATGGGTCATGCTGCGGATCACCGACAGCTTGTGCATGATTTTGGAGATGTTCTGAAACTTCTCGCCGACGTACTCCCCAGGGATGGAAGTCTTGATCGGGGTGTATGGGCCGCGGTAGTCCGGGCTGGCAAAGGGCTTCGGATCCCAGGATTCATGCTGGGCCATGCCGCCGGGCAGATAGATGTGGATCACCGAGTCTGCGATGGGCTTGAAGGTTTCCACTTCGGGAAGCACCGTTGCGGCCTGGAGACGAAGAAGGTCTGGAAGGGTCAAGCCAAGCCCGCCAAGCATGCCGACATACATGAAGTCGCGGCGGCTGGCTCCGACGCGCAGATCAAGGTGATTACCTTGGCAATTGGGGTGCATTTTCATAATCGTGAGAGGGGGGATAAGATTCCTGAAGCGTGTCGGATTACGGGGAGGTTTTTTCTTTCTTACAATTCGCAAAAAAATTTCACGGGGAAGTTAACATTTCATTTTTTCCCAGGGGACCCTGAAAACTGCCTGCAAACCAAGCACATAAGAAGCCAAAAAAGGTCAGGTGCAGCTACGGTCTGACGAGGCTGGGGGATGCGGGTTATTCACGCCTTGTGAAATTTTTCACAAAGCCGCTTGCCGCCCCATCGGCTCGCTGAATACTGGCTTCAACGACTTCTTCTCTCATGGCGATTTCATACCTTCCTGACAAAGAGCCCCACGCACGCGAAAAGCGGCTGATCTTCAAAAACGTGGATCGCGTGGGTTACACGCCTTCGATCGACAGCTTTCTTGCCGATGGTGGTT
>CALDGV010000091.1 GCA_937941745.1 uncultured Prosthecobacter sp.
CGCAGCGTGCCGGCCGACCTCACGATGGCCTTCGACAGCATGAATGCCGAGTTCCCCCATGCGACCCAGCACGGCGATCTTGCGTCCTAGGTTTGTGAGCCCAGCCAGCGCGGCAAGACCAGCCTTCATAGAATCCGGGTTCGCGTTGTAGGAGTCGTCGATGAAATGAATGCCGCCGATGGACTTCGTCTCCATGCGGCCTCCGGTGAGCCTTGCGCCACGCAGGGCCTCGGCGATGTCGGCCGGTGGGATGCCATGCGCCCAGCCCATGCAGGCCGCCAGAGCAGCGTTGCCGACCATGTGTGTGCCGATGATGGGCAGGAAGGTTTCGACCACCTCACCAGAAAAATCGAGCTTGAAGGCCGTGCCTTCTGCCGTGGCACGCAGATCAAAAGCCCGGACATCACCAGCCTCCGTTCCCGCCCGGAACACCGTGGCCTGGCAGTGGCGGGCGATTAGGTCGGTGTATTTGTCATTGGCATTCAGCACCACGACTCCATCGCCATGCACATTCGCGGGCAGGGTGGCCTTTTCCCAGCCAATCGCATCCTGGCTGCCAAGGTATTCGATGTGGGCCAGGCCTACGTTGGTGACAATCGCCGCATCAGGCAGGGCAATGTCCACAAGCACCTTGATCTCACCTGCATGGTTCATGCCCATCTCCACGACACCACAGTCATCCTCCTCATCGAACGACAGAAGCGTCAATGGCACGCCAATGTGGTTGTTGAGGTTGCCCTGCGTGGCTCGGGTCTGGAACTTGCTGCCCATGACCACAGCCGTGAGGTCCTTGGTCGAGGTCTTGCCGTTGCTTCCAGTGAGGCCGATGATCAAAGGCTGGAGCAACGACCGGTAGCCGCGGGCGAGATCCTGCAGGCCGGTGAGCGTGTCTTCCACCTCGATCATGGCACAGGCTTCCGAAGCAACTCGCCTGCCCTTCTGCACCAGACAGGCCGTGGCTCCTGCGGCCGCCACCTGGGGCAGGAAGTCATGCGCATCGAACCGGTCGCCTTTCAAGGCGACGAAGAGGTCGCCCGGCTGCACCTTGCGCGAATCGGTGATGATCCGTGACACGAACAGGCTGCCACTGGCGGGCGTGCTGCCGTCCGCAAGCTGGGCAATCGTCTGGAGGTCGAGGGGCTTCATCGCTGGGGCGGGGGACGACGTCCACCCGATGGGCGGCTGGAACGATCCGAAGAGTAGGGACGACCCGGCCGGTCATCAAAACGGGGCTGGCGTGGCGGAGGTCCGCCTTCTCGTGCCATGCGTTCAGCTTCACGTTCAGCCTCGCGCTCCTTGCGTTCAGCATCACGGTCACCGGTGATTTTAGACAAGAGATGCCTCACGACCCGGCGGTCATCAAAGTCATGCTTCACCCCCTGGATTTCCTGGTAGGTCTCATGGCCTTTGCCCGCGATCAGAACGATGTCTCCATCGGCGGCGTTCTCCAGGGCAACTTTGATCGCCTCCTTTCGATCCACAATCGCCGCATGACTTTTGGGCCGTGCGAAGCCTTTGACGGCATCAGCGATGATAGTTTCGGGAGTTTCGCTCCGCGGATTGTCGCTGGTGACGATGCAGATGTCACTGCCGGACTCGGCGGCGTAAGCCATTTTGGGGCGCTTGGAGCGATCCCGGTCACCACCGCAGCCAAACACGGTGATGATGCGGCGCGGCTTGAGCGCCTTGATGCTCTTGAGGACATTCACCAAGGCGTCGGGCGTGTGGGCGTAGTCCACAAACACCTGGAAGCGGCTGTTGTCGCTCGTCACGCGCTCCAGGCGGCCTGGAACCTGAGGGGAGTTTTTCAGGTTGGCGATGGTTTCACGGAGATTCAAACCCGCAGAGTGGGCGGCGGCCAAGGCTCCGAGAGCATTGTAGATGTTGAAGTCGCCGATGAGCGGCAGACGGACCAGGAAGGAGCGGCCTTTGACCTCCAGCTCAAAAGTGGAGCCCGTCATGTCATAGCGCGGATTCACGGCGCGGTAGTCCGCACCCACGCCGAAACCAAACTTCAGCACACGCCCCGTGCCCTCGTAGCGCTGGATGAGCTTGCGCCCCCAGGCATCATCCAGGTTCACCACGATGCTGCCCTTGGGCTGCGAGGCGATCATCTCAAACAACCGGACCTTGGCCACAAAATAGGCCTCCATGGTGCCGTGATAGTCGAGGTGGTCCTGCGTGAGGTTGGTGAACACACCGGCTGCGAAGGGAAGACCAAAGACACGCTCCTGATCCAGGGCGTGGGAACTGACCTCCATGGCGCAGGCCTTGCAGCCATTGTCACGCATCTGTGCAAGCAGTCCCTGGATTTCGAGGGACTCCGGCGTGGTGTGCGTGGCCGGAACCTCCCGCCCACCGACATCGTAGGTCACGGTGCCCAGAAGGCCGCAACGCTTCTGCCCGGCGTTCATCAGGTGATGCATGAGGAAGGCCGTGGTGGTCTTGCCGTTTGTGCCTGTGACAGCCAGGATGGCGAGCTTTCTTGCAGGAAAATCATGCAATGCGGCAGATCCCTGCGCGAGCGCGACGCGGGTCTGCTTCACATGCACCCACGGGACCTGGCAATCGTTCGGAGGAGCCTGCTCGGCGATGATGGCGGATGCGCCTCCGGCGATGGCTTTGTCGATATAGTCATGGCCGTCCGACTTCGAGCCACGAAGGGCGACAAAAGCGATGCCTGGAGCGGCTTTGCGTGAATCGTAGGTGAGTTCGGAAACCTTCGTGTCCAGGCTTCCGCTGGTCACGGGCTTGTCAAAATGGGTGATGAGGTCGCGAAGAGTCATTATTCCTGTGCACCTCCTTCGAGGGCAAACGGGCGGCCAGGCCGCACGGAGAGTTGTTTGAGGACCTCGGCAGCGATTTCACCGAAGATCGGAGCCGCCACCTTACCGCCACCGATGGCGGATTTGTCCTCGCACTTCGGGTAGTCGAGCACCACGACACATGCAATCTTGGGATCGTCGGCAGGTGCAAATCCTGCAAAAGAAGTGATCCACTGCCCCTCGGGGTAACCACCCTTCCGGATTAACTTGCCTTTTTTGTCGTAAATGGGGTTGTGCTCAGGGTCGTAGCGACGAGTGGTGCCCGTTTTGCCGGCCACGGAGAGGCCTTCCAGCTTCGCTCGGCTGCCCGTGCCCTCATCGACGACAAGCTGGAGCAGTTCACGCATGGTTTTGGCCGTCTGCCCTTTGCAAACCTGCCCCAGGACCTGTGGCGGCATGACCTCCACCTGACGACCTCCATCGCTGACAATGCGGTCAATGAGGCGTGGCTTCATGAGGATGCCGCCGTTCGCAATCGCCCCATAGGCCATGGCCATCTGAATTGGCGTGCAGTTGACCTCGTAGCCGATCGGGAAGCGTGAATAGGTGGCGTTTGACCACTGCTTGTCATTGATGTAGCCACGGCTTTCGCCATTGAGGTCAATGCCGGTGGGACGTCCAAACCCGAAGGCCTTCACGTAGTCGAGAAACTTCTCCTGGCCGAGCTTCTTGAAGATCTTGAAGGTGCCGATGTTGCTGGAGTGCTTGAAGATGTCCGGCACAGGCACGATCCCCTGGGCCTTCAGGTCGTGCAGAGGCACTTTGAAGACAGGATCCGTGTAGTCGCCCAGTTCGCAGTCGAAGGTGGAGCGGGTGGTGATGCGGCCCGAATCGAGAGCACCGGTGAACGCCACGACCTTGAAGGTGGAGCCGGGCTCGTAGGGCTCGTAGATGGCGAGGTTCTTCCAGTTCGTGCCCACGGGAGTGTTGCGGTCATGATCGGGACGAAAGCTCATGGCGAGCACCGAGCCGTCCTTCACATCCGTGACGACCGCCATGATCTTGTTCGGCTTCCACTGGAGGTTTGCCTGTTCGACAATGTGGTCCACGGCATCCTGCAGAGCCATGTCGATGGTCAGGTGCACGTCGCGTCCATGAACGGGGTCCTTGATCTCCCCCCGGTAGAGTGGGAGTTCACGGCCCTGCTTGTCATGCTCCACCTCAATGCTGCCCGGCGTGCCTCGAAGGATGCTTTCCTGGGTCTTTTCCACCCCACGCACCCCTCCTTTGCCCTCTTCGACACCGCCAACGATGAGCGCGAGGCGGTTCTCCGTCGGATAATGGCGGCGAATGGTGGACTGAACGTAAACACCCCGGATGTGGTGTTCCTTGAGAAGCGCCTTCCACTCCTTCGCATGATCTTCGGTCATCTTGTCGACCAGGATCTCGATCTGCTCCTTGGAGCGGATTTTGGCGATCGCCTCATCCTTGGAGATGCCCAGCTTCGGAGCCACGCACGTGGCGACATGCTCCTGATATGCCGCGATGATCTGCTCTTTGCTCAGCCCCATCGTGCTGGGGAAGGGATACTTGGCGTCGCGCATGTCCGCGATGGCCATGCGGGCACTGAGTAGTTCATGCAGATGCACGCGGTTCGTGGCCACATGGAAAATCTCCTCATCGTACGCCAGGTAGCGGCCGCTGAGGTCCTTGATGGATCCGCGCTGGGCGGGCAGAGGGCGGGTTTCCCGAAATTTGCGGGAGGCCTCCTCGGCCAGGGCCGGACCGCGCTTCAGATGCAGGTCGTAGAGCCGCCAGGACACGATGGAAAAGCCCAGAGTGAGCAGGCATGTGGCGAACATCATGCGGCTGACAAGCGGGCGATCCAGGCGGATCTGGCGGTGGTTTGGCGGCGGAGGCATCATGGCGTGCTGAGCTCGGCTTGAGCGACCGTTTTGGCCGCAGGGATGGGTTTGAGACGAATGATGGAGCGCGTCTGTGGATTGATCTTCTGCAGCCAGGTGCCCTTGGCCTGCAGGATGGGTTGCACCTTGGCTCCATCGAGCATCTGGTCGATCTTCCTCTCGAGGTTCGTGATCTCAATGTTCAACAGGCGCATGTCCTGCTCCACCTGGCGCTGCTGCTCCGCGAGGGTGGCGATGCGGTTCTTGTTCACCACCACGCTCAGCGCAGCCACCAGCACAAAGCCGCAGACAACCAGGACGACCGTGACCAGCGGCAGCCCGATTTTGTTGCGGTATTGGTTTCGCTTCATGCTGCTGGCAGGCGCTCGGCGGCGCGCAGGCGCGCGCTTCGGGCGCGGGGATTGAGATGGAGCTCCTGCTCCGAAGCCTCCACCGGCTTCTTCGTGATCAACTTCAGGCAGTACTGGGGATTGGGTTTCGGAGCGGGCCATTCGGGGCGGTCGATGAAAGGGGCTGCGTAGTTTTGGAAGGCTTGCTTGACGATGCGGTCCTCAATGCTGTGGAAGCTGATGACCACGAGGCGACCGCCTGGCTTGAGCCACTTCGGCGCTTCAGCGAGAAACTCACGGAGGGCGGGCAGTTCGGAGTTCACTTCACACCGCAGGGCCTGAAAGGTCAGGGTGGCAGGGTGCTTCTTGCCCTGCTTCGGGCAGACGCGCGCGATCATCTCCGCAAGCTGGAGCGTGCTTGTGAAAGGCTTCTTCACCCGATCCTGGCAGATCGCACGGGCGATGCGGCGGGCGTTTTGCTCTTCAGCGTTTTCACGCAGGATGCGCTCGATGTCCTCCTGAGGCCAGGTGTTGACGATGTCGGCGGCGGTGAGGGCGGCACCCTTGTCCATTCGCATGTCCAGCGGGCCTTCTTTGGCGAAGGAAAAGCCACGCTCGGCCGCGTCCAGGTGCCGGCTGCTGACGCCGATGTCGATCAACATGCCATCGAGCCCACCGACACCTGCTTCCGAAAGCACGGAGGCGAAGTTGCGAAAATTCCCCTTCAGTGCGCAGAAGCGTGAACCATATGGAGCCAGCCGTGCACGGGCATAAGCCAGGGCCTCGTCATCTTGATCCATGGCCACAATGTCTGCTCCCTGCTGCAGGAGCGCCTCGGTATGGCCTCCACCGCCCAGGGTGCCGTCGAAAATGAGCTTGCCAGCCGCAGGCTGGAGGGCATCCAGCACCTCCTGAAGCAGCACTGGCAGATGGTAAAAGGGCAGGTCGCGCTGGTTGGGCGGGGTGTCTTCGGGCATATCAGGCTTGGGTCCGCCTCCGGTTTGCGCATGTCTTGGGGTGAGCTGACCACGTCCCCAAGGCATCAAATCATCCATGGCATCCGCTGCCCCAAACCAGGGCCAGGTACCGACCTGGAAAAGCCTCCGAGCTGCCTTCACCCGGCTTCTGAGAGCCATGGCAAGGCCTGGCAGCACCGCGATTGGCGAGTCGGGGATAGCACAGGCGGGAGACATGGCTTAAGAGGGAGGTTAGGAGAGCGCGTGAAGGATCTAAAGCATTGATAGTTCCAAAATTTTGATATTTTGGATGTGTTTAATACAAAGAGCGCGACTCCATAGCAATCGTAGAGTTCGGGTTTTCACTCAAAAGTGAGTCTCAAAAATTGAGATCAAATGAACACATCACCAAATCATTCGCCCCAACTTCGAGGCTGTTGAGCTTCGACCGAGCTCACCCTCGGGCTTAGCGGCTCAAGTCCCCTGCCCGTTTCAGCTCTTCCACGAAAACCGCCAGGATGGGGTCCGGCGGCTGAGCGCGTTCGATCAGACCGGCTGAAATCAGCACGGGTTCGGGCGGTGACTCGAAAGACTTCAGGATCACGCGCTCGGGAATGAGACAGGCGATCCTCTCTACGACGAGGGCGATGCCAAGCCCTGCTTCGACCGCACTGATGAGGCTGTTCACACCATCGCACTCGGTGGCGATGCGAGCATTGATTCCCTGGCCTTTGAACCACGAAGCGACGAGCGACCAGTAATCTGGGTAGTCGCGCTGGCTGTAAACAACGAGCCGTTGGTTGTTCAGATCCTGGGGGGTCAGGACCTCCCGGGAGGTCAGCGGGTGCTGCCGGGCCATGGCCACACGCCAGGCCTGCTTCTGAACCTGGGTCCAGGCGATCCCCGGAGCCTCTTTGACAGGAGGAACCGTGACAATCACATCCAGCAAACCTTTCTGCAGCCCCTCGAGCATCTCCAGGCTGCTCAGGTCACTGAGTTCGACACGGACTCTGGGATGCAGCTGGGTGAAAGCCTCCATCGCAGGCACCAGGATTCCCGCCGTCAGCGACGGTGAATACCCCACACGAATCGTCTGAGCCTTCACAGAGGCCTTGATGCGCTGCTCAAGCAGGTCTGCCCGTTCGATCAATCCCCGCCCCTCCCGCAGGAGCAGTTCGCCCGCTGGGGTCAGGGAAAAAGAATGCGCGCCACGTTCCAGCAGCAGCACCCCAAGGTCGTCTTCCAGGCTCTTGATCTGCCGGCTGAGCGCAGGCTGGGTCAGGTTAAGCCGTGCTGCCGCCTTGCTGATGTTGCCGTCCTCGGCGGCGGCGATGAAGGAGCGGAGCAGGCGGAGTTCCATGAGGTTACGAGCATACCAAGAGCGTAGGCTGAGGCAAACATCACCGCATTGGCGGCACTGAATGGCCTCGGGAAGTATCGTGCCGTCATGAAAACCCCACGACGCCAGTTCATCGCCCAGGCAGCGCTCGCGCTTCCCTTCGCAGGCTGCGTGTCACCCGACAATCCTCAGACCATGAAACTCACCCTTCGCCAATCCCACGAACGCGGCCACGCCGACCACGGCTGGCTCGACAGCTACCACAGCTTCAGCTTCGCCGACTACTATGATCCGGCGCACATGGGCTTCCGCACCCTCCGCGTGATCAATCAGGACATCATCGCTCCCGGCGCGGGCTTTCCCACGCACCCGCACGCGGACATGGAGATCTTCAGCTACATCCTTTGGGGCGCGCTCCAGCACAAGGACAGCATGGGCAACGGTCGCGTGCTCAAACCCGGCCAGATCCAGCTCATGAGCGCCGGTCGCGGCGTCACGCACAGCGAGTTCAATCCCTCCAAGAGCGAAGGCGCCTCGCTCCTGCAAATCTGGATCCGCCCACGCCAGCGCGGCCTGACACCAAGCTACACCGAGTGGCACCCCGATCCTGCAAAGGAAAACGAGCCCAAGGTGCTCGTCATCTCTCCCGATGGCCGTGAAGGCAGCGCCACCATTCATCAGGACGCCGACATCTACCGCGTTCGTCTTCCCAAAGGTCAAACCATCACCCACGAGGTTAAAGCCAACCGTGGCGTGTGGTTCCAGCTGATCAAAGGCAGCATCACCGCACATGGCAGCACGCTTAATCCTGGCGATGCCTTCTCCACCGAGGACAGCGGCACGCTCAGCATCACCGCCACTGAAGACACTGAAGCCCTTCTCTTCGACCTCGCTTAAACCATCCCCCGAAACCGGAAATCAGAAATCAACCGTCATCAATCCATGAAACACGCATCCACCCTCGCCTCCCTCCTCCTCGGTCTCGCCTTCATCACCTTTGGCGCGAACTTCTTCCTCCACTTCATCCCGATGCCCGCCGATCCCTCGCCGGCCGATGCACCGCACAAGCTCTTCATGGCCGCGATGTTCCCCACCGGTTACCTCGCCTTCGTGAAGGTGCTGGAGATCCTCGGCGGCCTGCTCGTCGCCCTGCCGAAAACGCGCAACATCGGTCTGCTCGTGCTCGGGCCGATCATCGTGAACATCATCGCCTTCCACGTCTTCCTCACCAAAGGCGCCGGCCTCACTGATCCCCCCATCCTCGTCATTGGCACCCTCTCCTCCTTCCTTCTCTTCACCGAGCGCAAAGCGTGGCTCGGCCTCGTGAAGTGATTCAACACTCCACAACTCCATCACTCCATGAAGCTCCTCTCCCCACTCACCGTCGGCGCACTCCAGCTCCCCAACCGCGTCCTCATGGCTCCGCTCACGCGTTGCCGCGCTGACGCGGATCACAATCCCACGCCGCTCATGGCCGAACACTACGCGCAGCGAGCCAGCGCCGGTTTGATCATCGCCGAGGCCACGATGGTCATGGAGGGCAATTCGTCCTTCTGGATGGAACCCGGCATTTACTCCGAGGCTCAAGTGAAAGGCTGGAAAGCCGTCACCGATGCCGTGCACGCCAAAGGCGGCCAAATAGTGCTCCAGCTCTGGCATGGAGGCCGTGCCTGCCATCCGCTGCTCAATGGCGGAGCCCAACCTGTCGCTCCCAGCGCCATTCCGATCACGGGCGATGAAGTTCACACGCCCGAAGGCAAGAAACCCTACGTCACGCCTCGCGAACTCCGCGATGACGAGATTCCTGGCATCGTCGCCGGTTTCAAAAAGGCCGCCGAGAACGCCCAAGCGGCCGGTTTTGACGGCGTGGAGGTCCACGGAGCCAATGGCTACCTGCTCGACGAATTCCTGCGCGATGGCTCCAACAAGCGCAGCGGTCCCTACGGCGGCCCTGTGGAAAATCGCGCCCGTTTGATGCTCGAAGTACTCGATGCCGTCATCAGCGTCTGGGGCGCGGACCGCGTCGGATTGCGCATCTCGCCGCTCAACAGCTACAACAGCATGATCGACAGCGATCCCGTCGGCGTCACCACCTACATCGCCCAGCAATGCAGCACGCGTGGCATCGCCTACTTGCACATGATGCGAGCCGACTTCTTCCAAGCCCAGCAAGGCGATGTCATCACGCCCGCCTGCCAGCATTTCAAAGGCACGCTCATCAGCAACATGGGCTACACCGCCGATGAAGCCGAGCAA
>CALDGV010000092.1 GCA_937941745.1 uncultured Prosthecobacter sp.
GGGAGGGTGAGGCTAGCCAGAGTCTGGGATGATGTCGAATGACGAATGCAGAATGCGCCAAGGAAGGCTACACTCGGGGCATGAACCGCGCCGAATCGCTAGCCGCCGCCATGAGCGGGTCTGTTTTTGACATCGTCATCGTCGGCGGAGGGGCCACCGGACTGGGTGCGGCCGTGGATGCGGCCTCGCGTGGGCATTCGGTGCTGCTGGTGGAGCAGGCTGACTTTGCCAAAGGTACCTCCAGCCGCAGCACGAAGCTGGTGCATGGCGGCGTGCGTTATCTGAAGCAGGGCAACATTTCCCTGGTGCTGGAGGCGCTGCGCGAGCGCGGGCTGCTGGTCCGCAACGCGCCGCACCTGGTGCACAGCCTGCCCTTTGTCATTCCCAACTACCACTGGTGGGAGGGGCCGTTTTACGGGATCGGGATGAAGGTCTATGACGGTCTTGCGGGCCGGCTGGGACTTGAGCCCTCGCGCTGGCTGACGCGGGAGGATGTGATCGAGCTGCTGCCGAACATCGAGCCGGAGGGGCTCAATGGCGGGATCATCTACCACGACGGACAGTTTGATGATGCACGTCTGGCCGTGAACCTGGCTCAGACGGCCTCGGAAAAGGGCGCGGTGATGCTGAATCACACCCGCTGCACTGGCCTGATCAAGGAAAAGGGCCTCCTGAGCGGTGTGAAGCTGCGTGATGAGGAGGGGGGACTGGAGTTCGAGGTGCGTGCGAAGGTGGTCATCAACGCCACGGGTGTGTTTGCAGACGAGGTCCGCCGGCTGGATGAGCCTGATGCGCCTGCCCTGCTGAGTCCAAGCCAGGGCATTCATTTTGTGCTGCCCCGTGAATTCCTGCCCGGTGACACAGCGATCATGATTCCGAAGACAGACGACGGCCGGGTGCTTTTTGCCGTGCCCTGGCATGGCTGCGTCGTGGTCGGCACCACGGACACGCCCGTGGAGTCCGCCAGCCTGGAGCCAAGGGCACTGGATGAGGAGATCGAGTTCATCTTCACCCAGGTAAGCCGCTATCTCACCCGCGATCCGGGCCGCGATGACGTGCTCAGCGTCTTCGCCGGGCTGCGTCCCTTGATCAAGGCGGAGGCCGGTAGCACCGCCGCCCTCTCCCGGGATCATCACGTCGGGATTTCAGACTCGGGCCTGATCACCGTCGCAGGGGGCAAATGGACCACCTACCGCAAGATGGCCGAGGACGTGATTGACCATGCGGAGATGGTGGGAGCCCTGGAGCATCGGCTTTGTGTCACGCAAAACCTCGAAATTCATGGTGCAGCGGCTCCGGAGGCCGGTCCTCTTGGGGTTTACGGCAGCGATGCCGCCGGCATTCGGGCTTTGATGGCCGCCAATCCAGCTCTTGCTGCTCCGCTGCATCCCGCGCTTGAATTGGTGCAGGCCGAGGTGGTCTGGCATGTCCGCCATGAGATGGCCAGGACCGTGGAGGACGTGCTGTCACGCCGCACGCGAGCCCTGCTGCTGAACGCCCGGGCCAGTGCGGAGGCTGCGCCCGTGGTGGCAGAAATCCTGGCTCGTGAGCTAGGCCGTGATGCCGCCTGGGTGGCGCAGCAGGTGAAAGGGTATCAGGCTCTGGCGGCAGGCTATCGGCTGCCTTGATCCAGCCTCATGTTCAGCCCTGCCAGTTGCCGTCCAGCACGGGACCTGCCTCCACTTTCCAGCTTCCGTTGTCGCTGGTGACCTTCCAGGTCCTGCGCTGAAAGGTCTTCTTGTAGGACCAGGCAGCTTCGTATTCCCAGGTCGTGCCGCTGGTCTGCTTCATGGTGCGGATCTGGATCACAAACATGGGCACCCGCAGGTCGGGGTCGATGGCGGTGTTGTCCGGCGGAGTGGTGGCGAGGACGTTGGCGCTGATGATGCGCAGCTTCAGGTCGGCCAGCCGCTGGATGAAAGGCACGCTGGCGGAGGTGAAATCGCGACCGCGGACAATTTCGCCGAGGGTGATGGTGTGGCTTTTCTGCACGCCCGGGTTGGGGTCGGGCAGGGTGCGCAGGATTTCTCGCACGAGGGCTTCGGTGCCGGCATGTTCATAGGCGGCCAGGGAGTTGCCCTCGCCATCCACCGGGCCGCAGGAGCCGAGGCCGAGCACCAGGAACAGGGAAAGTAGAAGTCGTGAGATCATGATGGCCGTTCCTGGCATGGATTCCCGGGCCTGGCAATCGGAGGCAGGCGGCAGACCTGGTCTGTCATGCATAAAAACAGAACGGGCCGGGATTCCGTCATCCCGGCCCGCTGCGGTTTTAGTCTTGAGTTCTGCCTCATCAGGCTCCCGGCAAGAGGGGGCAGACGGCTCAGGACAAATCTTGTGAAAAGCGACCAGAGCTGTGAGACAGGGGGTGTGGGAAGGAGTTCAAAAAAGGTGAAAATTTTTTCACACACCCTTTTTTGAGTTCACTCCGGGCTTGGAATCCTGGCCGTCCACCGGCATGAAAAAGGCATGTCCACACCTGCGATCCCGAATGAAATGATCCTCGCTTCGGCGGGATCAGGGAAGACTTGGCAGCTTACCAACCGCTTCATTGCGCTGATGGGGCAGCAACTGCTCGCAGGGCAGGAGATCATGCCTGAGCGCATTGTGGCAGTCACTTTTACCCGCAAGGCGGCAGGGGAGTTTTTCGACGCCATCCTGATCAAGCTGGCCCGCGCGGCTTCGGATGCGGACTTCGCAAGGCGGCTCGTGGGCGACGAAAAGATCGATCCTGAGGTGGTGAACGACCCCCTGCGCCCGGTGCTCAGCCGCCTGGGACCAGCGGATTACCGCATCCTGCTGCGCTGCTTCATTTCCCGGATGCCGAGGCTCTTTCTGGGCACTCTGGACAGCTTTTTTGCCTCCGTGCTGCGCAGTTTCCCGGCGGAATTCGGCCTGGCGGGTGATTTTGAGATCCTGAGCGATCATCAGGGCAGTGTGGAGAGGGAGAAAGTGTATCGCGGAGTCTTCCAGCGCAGTCTGCCAGGATTGAAGGCCCGCGGAGCGGCCGCCGAGGCGCAGAAAGAATTCCTGGAAGCCTTCCGGCGGGCCACCTTTGGCCGTGAGGAGGCGGGCATCCGGACCATGCTGGACCAGTTCGTGGAAAACCAGCACGGCATCCTCCTTCATGCCGCACGCCCGGAGCAGTGGGGTGATCCGCACTCCATCTGGCCGCAGGGCTGTCTCTGGCTTGGTGCCAAGATGAAGCTCGATGAGGCAGTGGCGCAGCTTTTTGCCCGGCTGGAGGCGGAGAAAGTGCCCCCCGAGGCCTGGGAATACTGGGAGGAGTTTCGCGACCAGCTCACCCGGCATGTTCCCGGCGGCAACATGGCCATCCGGGT
This sequence comes from uncultured Prosthecobacter sp., assembly GCA_937941745.1. Classification (GTDB taxonomy): domain Bacteria; phylum Verrucomicrobiota; class Verrucomicrobiia; order Verrucomicrobiales; family Verrucomicrobiaceae; genus Prosthecobacter. Next base: position 3,339 of record CALDGV010000092.1, read on the forward strand.
GAAGTTCTTTGTCACCAAAGCGCTGCAAAGCTGGGCGGCCATCGAGGCCAAGAGCTGCGTGCTGACCGTGAACCGCAAGAAGCAGACTCTCGAAGGCCGGACCTGTGATCTTTTCAAGGAGGTGATCCTGAATCTGGTCGGAGCTGAGATGAGCATCCGGCTGGAGCGCACCAAGGGGATCTGGCAGCTGCTCAGCCAGTATGAGCAGGGCTGGTCTCACCAGGTCCGGCGTCGTGGCCGGCTCACGTTTCAGGACATGGAACTCATCCTGGCCGGGCACGAGTTTTCTGGCGATCTACCGCGCCCGATGCTCTCCCAGGTGCCCGGAGAGGAGGGGCGGCTGCGCATCGACTACCGCCTCGATGCTCGCTACGACCACTGGCTCCTTGATGAGTTTCAGGACACGAACCACACGCAGTGGTCCGTGATCGAAAACCTCATTGATGAAGCGGTGCAGGACACCAGCGATGAAAGGACGCTGTTCCAGGTGGGGGATGTGAAGCAGGCCATCTATGCCTGGCGCGGCGGGGACACCCGGCTTTTTGAGGAGATCGCCGCACGCTACAATTCAGGCGCTGAAAAGCGCCTCCAGGAGCGTCCGCTCAATGTCTCCTGGCGTTCCGGGCATGATGTCATCTCCCTCGTGAACCGAATTTTTGGGGACAAGGAAGCGCTGAAGGAACTGGGACTGCCTGAGGAGACCATCCGCCGCTGGCCCTGGCAGGATCACCGTGTGGCCGGGATTCACGAGACCATGCCAGGCTATGCGGCGCATCTGCACCCGGTGCGTGCGGATGGTGCCAAGCCGGACTCTGAGGACGTTTTCGCGCTCGTTTCGGGCATTCTGGAGGAGATTCAGCCGGTGGCTCGCGGTCTCAGCTGTGCCATCCTGGTGCAGGACAACCGCACGGGGCGTGAATTGGTGGACTACCTGCGCGCACATTCACCCTCGCGTATCCCCATCATGAGTGAGTCCGAGGTGGCTGTCGCCACGGACAACGCCCTCACCCTGGCCCTGCTCAGCCTGCTGAAATGTGCGGCCCATCCAGCGGACACCCTGGCCTGGCAGCACTTGCGCATGACCCCTTTCCGTCAGCTGCTCGACAGCCAGGACATGAATCCGGCCCATCTCAGCGCCCAGGTGCTGCGTCAGGTGTTTGAGGATGGCTTTGAAAGCACGCTGAAACATTGGCTCCAGGCCTTGGAGGCTCGGGGATTTGCCGCGGATGCCTTCAGTCGTCATCGTGCGGATGAACTGAGCCTGGCCGCCCGCATGTTTGATCAGGAAGGCAGCCGTTCCATCGACGATTTTCTGACCTACCTGCAGAGCTACACCGTGCGTGAGCCTGACACACGCCACGCCGTGCAGGTGATGACCATCCACAAGTCCAAGGGCCTGACCTTTGACTGTGTGCTGCTGCCTGACCTGGAAGGCCAGGCGCTGAGCACCGTCAGGCGCGGCATCGGCGTGAAGCGGGCGGCGAAAGGGCGTGTCGAATGGGTCTTTGACCTGCCGCCGAAGGACTTCCTGATGGCCGATCCGGAGCTTCAGGCCTTCCAGGAGGTTCGGGAGGCCGAGGCCGCCTACGAGGAACTGTGCAAGTTCTATGTGGCCCTGACCCGGGCGAAGCATGCCAACTACCTCATCACGCCGCCGCGTTCAGCCAGTTCGAAGTCGAACAATTTCCTGAAGCTGCTCTCCCTGACTCTTGGAGATGCTGATGCCCCTGGTGAGACCACCTTTGGCGATGTCCCCGCTGCCGTGGCCTATGAAAGCAACACGAAAAGCACTCAGCGGCGCTGGTTTGAGGGACTTAAAATCAAGCCCGAGGAGCCTGCTTCTGCGCCCCAACCATCCGTGGTTAGGGCTCCCGGGCGCTCCCGCCCGCCTCGGCGCACCCCGAGCGGTTCGGAATCCAGCCTGGTGAGCGCCCGGCAGCTCTTCTCCCGAAGCGGCCGTTTTGCCCGCGCTTATGGCACCCTAGTGCATGCCCTTTTTGAGCAGATCGAATGGCTGGATGACCTTGCCAGCGATTCTCTTTCGTCCCTTTGGGCGGCTGTTCCCTGTGCGGATGAGGCCGTGCGCATCCGTGCTGAGGAAGAGGTGCGCTCCTGCCTGGAATCCAGCGCTGCGCAGGCTGTGCTGCGCCGCCCTTCAGATGCTGCCATCTGCTGGCGTGAGAAGCGTTTTGAGATCCTCCTGAATGGGGAATGGCTTTCCGGCACCTTCGACCGCGTGGTGCTGGAACCTCACCGGGCCACCATCCTGGACTTCAAAACTGACAAAGTGGATGATGACGAAGCCTTCGAGGCACGCATCGAAGGCTATCGACCCCAGCTGCAGACCTACCGCGAGGTGCTGGCCCGCATGACCGGGCTGCCTGCCGAGGTCATTGAGTGCCAGCTGCTGTTCACCCACCGGAGGCAGGTGTTGGCGGTTTAGATTGCCTGCTCCGTTTCGGCCTTGAGGATGTCCTCCAGTGTCTCACGGCGGGAGATGAGCGTGCGGCTGCCATCCGGCTCCACCCAGACCTGCGGTGCGCGGCCGATGGAGTTGTAGTTGCTGCTCATCGCATAACCGTAGGCACCGGCATCCCGGATCGCCAGCAGGTCACCCACCTCGGGGCGGGGCAGGGGACGGGGCTGCAGGAGTTCCGTTTCGTCGCGGGTGAAAACGTCGCCGCTTTCGCAGAGCGGACCAGCCACCACGATGGGCTCCGTCGGTACATCCTCGGGCTTGCCCACCACGCTGATGCCATGCCATGAGCCGTACATCGCTGGACGGACGAGATCCACAAAGCCGGCATCCACCATGGCAAAGGTGGCGCCGTCGCCCTTTTCGTTCGCCGTGGTCTGCTTCACATCGGTGACGCTGGTCACCAGCGTGCACGCCGGTGCCACGTAGTAGCGTCCAGGCTCGATTTCGAGGCGCAGAGGCCTGCTTGCGGCAGCACTCACACGCTGGCGGGCGCGGATGAAAAGCTCGCGCAGCTTGTCGAGCGGCTGGGTGGCGGTCGGCACGCGGTAGTTGTGCGGAATGCCGCCTCCAAGGCTCACCGCTTCGATGTCGGGAAACATGGGGATGAGTTCGGCATAGAGTCCGGCAAGCTTGTCGAGGTTGTCCAGCAGCTCCTGGAACTGGGGTCCGCTGCCGATGTGCGCATGCAGCATGGAGATCTTCATGCCGTGCTTCGTGGCCAGCGCCACGGTCTTGTCGAGGTCCTTGAACCAGATGCCGTGCTTGGAGCTTGGGCCGCCGGTATCGCAGGCGTTCACATGGCCATGGCCAAAGCCCGGATTCACGCGGATGCTGATCCTGCCCTTGTAACCTGCCTCGGCCAGATCGCGGATCATGCCCGGAGAACCGATGTTCGGAAGGATGCCGTTTTCCAGCACCACCTGGAGGGCGTTGTCGCGGAAGACATCAGCCGTGTAGCACACCACGGGCGGTTCCTGTCCCTTCGCATGGCCGGCGCGCAATGCCCGCAGCACCTCGTTGCCTGAAACGGCGTCAATCCAGATGTTGTTGGCCGCCATCTCCTGCAGGATGCGCGTGGCCGGGCAGGCCTTCATGGCGAAGCGCGCCTGCAGCCCTTCCGCATTGGTCAGCTCGCGGATGTTGGCGATGCGCTGGCGGATCACGGCGGCGTCATAAAACCAGTAGGGGGTGCCCACGGCGGTGGCGATGGAGCGGAGGATGGCTGGGTCAGAACTCATGGATCGGGAAAAGGGCGCGCAAAGTGCCGCCTCCCGGCCCCTCTGCAAGTGCCCAGAAGCGCTCCCTCCCGGCTGTGAGTGCTGATGTGGGGCGGCTGTCAGACTCGCAAGGTGGGTTACCGGGAGGATTTCTTCTTTCCCCAAAGCCTTCGCCGCCGAAGTTGCCGTCAGATGACCATGCTTCAGCGTCCGTCGGAGTCGTTCCTTGCCCAAAGGCTGGAACTGTGGACAGACGAGCCGCTTTTCTATGCTCATGCCGGTGGCCTCAGCCGCCCGCCTGCGTCAGGTTTTATTTTTGATGAGCATCGCTGCCTGCTTGGAAAGGGACCGCAGGTTTATGCTGCCGCCTGTGCCGCCCTGGACCGCTGGCAGATGTTTCCTGCCTGGGCTCAGGTTGCTCGGAAGGAGCTTCCGCAGCAGGTGCCAGGGCAGATGGTCGCCATGGTGGTGCGGATTGTTGGGCTTTGGTGGGTGAATCCCTGCAGGGTTCTCCGCCGTTGTGATTCGGAAGCCTCGCATGGCTTTGTTTATGGGACCTTGCCTGATCACGCAGAATGCGGTGAGGAGATGTTTGCCGTCGAAAAGCATCCCGATGAGACCGTCTGGTATGTCATCCGTGCTTTTTCCCGGCCGCGACATCCCCTGGCCTGGCTGGGGTTTCCCCTCGCCCGCTGGTGGCAGCTTCGTTTTGTGCGTGATTCCCAGCAAAGAATGAAGGGGGTGGTTGCATGACTGCTCTGCCTAACGGCCCTTTGCATCCATCCAAGCGCGCTTTGGGCTTGGTGCTTCCAGGATGCTTTTGCCTGCTGGCCTTGGCCTGTTTCTCAGGAGAAATGCGGCAGGTCCGCTGGGTGAGTCTTATGATTCTTTTTTCGGTGGGTGTTTTGCTGCCGCTGGCTCAGGGGCTGCTGCCTTGGGCCTTCCGAATGCCGCTTCAGGGCGTTCACCGTCTGTTCGTCCTGCTGCTGCTTGCCTTCTCGCTGCTCTTTGACCTTCGCGGCCTGAATGCGTCACTGACAGCCATCCCCTGGTTTTTGCTGACTGGGTGGACGGCGGCGAGGTCAATTTGGAGCTGGAAGAATCAGCCTGACTTTTCGCCTGCGAGCCTATGCCTCCTGTCTGCGGCAGCCTTTCCCTTCGTGGGGGCTTCGTGGCTGCTGGCTCATCAGGCTGGGTGGATGCCGTTCGGGTTCGATGCTGTCATTGTGCTTCTCACGGCGGCGCATTTTCACCATGCCGGATTCACGCTCCCGCTCATGGCTGGCCTGCTGGCACATCAGCAGCCTGGCCGTTGGACCGCTGTCTCCGCAGCGCTGGTGCTTGCAGGAGTGCCGTTGGTTGCTGCAGGCATTACCTGCACCCACTTCGGCCTCCTGACCTGGGTGGAACCGCTGAGTGTGACGGTGTTGGTCATCGGCGCTCTCGGCGTGGCGACTGCACAAATCGGACTGGGCATAATGTCCCGACAAAGAGCAGCGTGCCGGTTTTTGTGGGTGCTGTCCGGCACTTCACTCCTGGCCGCCATGTTTCTCGCCTGGGGCTACGGAGTCCGGCTGCTCTGGCCGCAGCTTGCGCTTTCGATTTCCGGCATGTGGGCCGTGCATGGATCGCTCAATGCCTTTGGCTTCGGCCTGCTAGGGATCTGGGCCTGGCGCATCGGTTTGGAGCAGCCCAGGAATTCACATTCGTGATCTGCCTGAGTGCACAAGATCAGCGGGCCTCTGCGCAGAAAAAACCTCCCGGGCTTTCACCGCGGGAGGTTCTGAATCCTTGAGTCGTAGGATGGAGATCAAGCCAGCGCTTTCGCGACGGCCTCGGCGGTGATGCCGAGCTCCTTGAACACCTGGTTGCCGGGGGCGCTGATGCCGAAGCGGTCGATGGCGATGATCTGGCCCTGCGTGCCGACGTATTTCCACCAGAGACCGGAGACGCCGGCTTCGATGGCGATGCGCTTGGTGCAGGCGGCTGGCAGGACGCTTTCGCGATATTCGGCGCTCTGACGGTCAAAGCGTTCAAAGCAGGGCAGGCTGACGACACGGACGCCTGGCTTGCCTTTGGCACCTTCGACGGCCCACTGAACTTCCGAGCCAGTGGCGATGACGATGGCTTCCAGCGGCGCGCTTTCCTTTACAAGCACATAACCACCTTTGAGCGTGCCTTCACGGCGTGCGGCAGCGCTGGCGTGGCCCTGATGGGGCAGGTCCTGGCGGCTGAGGGCGAGCAGCGTGGGTCCGTCGGCGCGGCTGAAGGCTGCGGCAAAGGCTGCGGCGGCTTCTTCGCTGTCGGCCGGGCGGATGACATCAAGGTTCGGGATGACACGCAGACCACTGACGGTTTCGACAGGCTGGTGCGTGGGGCCGTCTTCACCAACGCCGACGGAGTCGTGCGTGAAGATGTAAGTGACAGGCAGCTTCGCCAGTGCGGCAAGGCGGATGCTCGGGCGGCAGTAGTCGGCAAAGACGAGGAAGGTGGCGCAGCTGCCGAGGAAGAGTCCGTCGTAGGCGATGCCGTTGCAG
>CALDGV010000093.1 GCA_937941745.1 uncultured Prosthecobacter sp.
CGGCGTGCGCATCGGAACGGCCACCATGCTGTTGGCAGACAACGATAACTTCACAAGTGGCTCCGTGGCCATAGGTGCCGCTCCTCTGACGGTGGCTGAAGATGTCGGCACGGTGAATATTCCTGTGGTCATCACGGGCACACCACCGGGTGCCGTCACCGTCCGATACAGGGTCAATTCAGGGGCAGCCGCAGGCAATGGCATCGATTACAGCCTCCCTGAAGGGGAGCTCAACTTCGCTGCTGGCGAAAACACGAAGAACATCGTCGCCACGATCATCCAGGATATCCTGCCAGAGCCCTCGGAGAGCTTCACCGTGCTCATTTACAATATCACGGGTGCCAACCAGGGTGCCAAAACCACCCATACCATCAACATCGACAACCGCTCGATGCCTGAGGCTTTCAGTGATCCAGCTTCCTCGGTGACTTCCAGCAGCATGACCTTCAATGGACGCATCCTCGCGGGTGGACTGGCCACGACGTACTGGTTTGAGTACGGTGGCACGACTGCTTACGGCAGCACCACCCCTGTCCAGAACCTGGCCGCAGGAAATACCCCGATCACCGTCAATGCCGCTGTCAGCGGGCTCACGCTGTCTTCCTATCACTTCCGCCTTGTGGCGCAAAACAGCCGCGGAATCAGCTACGGCGTTGATCAGTTTCCAGGGATCATCAGCACGCCGCCGGTCATTTCAGAACATCCCGAAGACCTGGTGGTCAATGTGGGGGAACCCGCCAGCTTTAGCGTCACTGCAAGCGGAGGAGGCCTGAGCTACCAATGGCAGAAAGGCACCACGGACATTCCGCTGGCCACCGCCAGCACGTACAGCATCCCTGCGACCACCTTGGGCAGTGCCGGCACCTACCGCTGCATTGTCACGAACAGCGATGGAGAGGCCACCAGCAATCCTGCCACGCTTACGGTCGTGAGCGCGCCCACCATCACGGGGCATCCCACGGCCCTGGCTTTGGACGCAGGTCAGACGGCCACGTTCACTGTCAGCGCCACGGGACTGTTCTTGGAGTATCAATGGCAGAAAGATGGCAACAATCTGCCAGGTCAGACCAGCCCCACCCTGACACTCGCATCGGTCAGCACGCTCAATAGTGGCATTTACCGTTGTGTCGTGAGCAACAGTGCAGGCTCAGCGAACTCCAATGCAGTGAGCCTCAGTGTGAATGGTCCGCCCTCGATTGTGCAGCATCCGCAGAATGTGGCGGTGAACCTTGGTGCTCCAGCGACCTTCACCATCGTGGCTGCCGGGCCGGACCTGAGCTACGAGTGGAGAAAGGCAGGTGTCAAAATTGACGGAGTGAGTGCTGCGACTTACACCATCCCAGCAACGGCCGTTCAGGATGCCGCCTCCTACACCTGCCGCGTGACCAACAGCCTGGGCAGCATCGAGAGCAATGCTGCTACGCTCACCGTCGTGTCTCCGCCGGTGCTGCTTTCACCACTACAGGCCTCATCGGTTACTATCAATGAAGGTCAGACCTTCAATGCCAATGTCCAGGTCCAGGGGCTCTTTCTTAGCTATCAATGGCGGCGGGATGGCCTGATCATTCCTGGGGCGACGAGTCCGGCGCTTGAGATCCCGAACCTTACGGATGCCCATACGGGCAGTTACACGTGCCGTATTTGGAATGCAGCCGCTGAGATCTTCAGTCCTGCCGTCAACCTGCTCGTCATCACGCCGCCAGTGATTCTGAATGAACCGGTGGATGTCGTGGTTCCTGTCGGCCAGCCCGCCACGGTCAGTGTTGCGGCCAGTGGCCCCATGCTCAGCTACCAGTGGTGGCGGAATGGACTGCCCTTGGATGGGGCGACCTCTGACAGCTTCACCATCAGTTCCATGAATCAGGCGAGCATTGCCAATTACTACTGCAAGGTTTCCAACTCTGCTGGCACAGTCACCACTCGCTCTGTCCTCATCGGCATTGAGGGCATGCCAGTCATCACGCAGTCTCCATATCCGGCGCTCGTTGAGGTTGGGGCAGTCATGCGCATGGAGGTTCAGGCCCAGGGGGAAGGCCTTTCCTATGCCTGGAAGCTCAATGGAAAGCCTGCTGGAACAGGGGCCGTGCTCGAAGTCTGGCCCTATGCCACGAAGAATGGCGGCACCTACGTCGCGGAGATCAGCAATCCCTTCCGCACGTCTGCCACTCTGCCTGTTTCGGTCGCCACCGTCAGCGACATCAGCCCCGCGCTCGACCAGCCTTTGTTGAAGTGGAGCACTTCAGGTCCAGCCTTCTGGCGGCCTTCCATTCCAGCCCAGTCAAAGGATGCGAAGGATGCCATGACGATTGGCAACATCCCACACGGTTACTTCTCGCGTCTCGGTACCAAGCTCACGGGGCCGCTGGTCTTCAAATGGTGGCAAAAAGTCTCCACCCAGGCCGGTCGTGATACTTTGCGAGTGCTTATGGACGGCGTGGATGCCATGCCTGCGGCCAGTGGAGAACAGGACTGGCAGGAACTGAGCTTTCAAGTGCCTGCGGGCGTTCATGAGATTGAATACCTCTATGCCAAGGACGATTCTGGCAGCGCTGGTTCAGACCGCGTCTGGATCGACATGGTCTCCACCGCACCAGCCTTCGCTCCCTCGGGCTCGGCCAGTGAGCGGCTGGTGGCTTCCGGCACAGAGGTCATCCTTGATGCGAATTACAGTGGCACGCCAAGCACCTTCCAGTGGCGGCGCAAAGGCGCGCCCATCAAAGGCGCCACAGGTCCCCGTCTGGTCATCAGCAGCATCAAGCTGACGGATGCCGGTGCCTATGACTGTGTTCTGGGTGGCCTCGTCAACGGAGTGGCTGCCACTCAGTTGACTCCTGCCGTGGAGATCGGGGTGGTCGATGCTACCGGCTCCCGGCAAGTTGTGCCCGCTGGAGGCAGGATCACGCTCAGCGCCGTCGCTGTAGGCAAGAATCTGACTTATCAGTGGCGACGTGGCACAACAGCTTTCCTTGGCGAGACCAATCCCAAGATCAGCTTGCTGCTGCACCAGTCCTCTTACAGCGACAACTACATCTGCGCGGTCACCAATGCGGGGGGCACGGTCGATGCCGGCATCCATCGCGTCTTTGTCTTTGAGCAGGCACCGATTCTCACGCAAGGAAACACTCTTCCTGATGCTGTGCTGAGTGGCAGCTATCGTCATCAGGTCCTTTATGACCTTCTTCCTGCGCGCACTCCCACGACTTTTGTCGCCAAAGGTCTGCCCAAGGGGCTGACCATCCACAAATCCACCGGCGAGATCACCGGCATCCCTGAGGAAAGCCGCAGCGCGCCTTATCAGGTCTTCATTACGGCAGCGAACGCTGTGGATGACCACACGATCGAGACCAGCATTCGCGTTCACGGCTTAGGTGGTAAGACTGGTGTCTTCACGGCGCCGTTTGTACGTTCAGCCGCCTTCAATCAGAACCTTGGCGGGCGCATTGACCTCGTCGTGACGGCAAACGGTAGCTTTTCGGGCGCCCTCACTCTGGGCACTTTGAAGCACAGCTTCAAAGCCAGGCTCGAAGCTGGCGTCAGTAATCTGACTGAGGCTTCTGCCAGGTTTGATGTCGCTCGTGGCAAAGACCCCGCGGTGCGCGTGAATCTCCGCCTTACCGATTCCGGCATCTTGGATGGCAGCCTCACGCTGGGTCTGAACAGCCTGCTGTTCAGCGGCTGGCAGGTTCCTTGGACCAAGGCCGCGCCTGCCACGGCTTGGGTCGGCACTGGAGCCCCCCTTGGCTGCTACAATTTCTCCCTCACGATGCCTTCAGGACCTGCAATTGCCGATGCCGACAGCCCACAGGGCACGGGTTTCGGCACCTTCATCGTCGCCCGAGATACCGGAGCGGCTACAATCACAGGTCGTCTGCCAGATGACACCACCTACACGGCCTCTTCGGCGGTAGGTGCGTTGGGGCAGATGGTCGTCTTCACCCCTCTTTATGCCGCTCCGGGCCTGGGCTCGCTGCAAGGGGAGCTCGACATCGATCCTGCTGCCGTTCCGGATGACAACACGCTGGATGGACTCATTTCCTGGTGGCGGCCATCCTTCGCGCCAGCAGCAAAACAGCGTCTGGATGCCGACGGCTTCGAAGCACCTGTGACTCTCACGGCGGACGGCTCACGGTATGTCACGCCGGTTTCGCCCAATCTCGTGCTCGGCCTGACGGAAGTTGGCTTGAATTCGGCAGTGCTCAGCTTCCTGCAAGGTGGGATCAACGCTTCTCCGCCAGCTCCTGACATCAGCTTCACTTTGGGCAAAGGCAATGTGGTCACCTATCCTGCCACAAGAGCGCGAGCCACCACGCTGAGTTTCAATGCTTCCAAAGGCACCTTCGCAGGGGGCTTCAACCTCGAAGACAACGATCTGCTGGACCTGCGCCCTCCTCCCGCTGTGCTCAGAAAGCTCAGCAGGAAGGTGAGCTTCCAAGGTCTGCTGGTGCGTGGCGTCTTCGGCTGGCGAGGTGTTGGCAGTTTCCTGCTGCCCGAACTTCCGGATGCGGTCGGTGAAACCCTTTCCAACACTCCTGTTCACGCAGGAACCGTGCAGATTGTCCCCGATACTGCGGATTAAGCAGCCTGTGAGCGATCAAGAAGCACCGCCTGCTACTTGCAGGCGGCTGGTGGGGAGGCCCCCTGCATCTGCTCATCCTGGGTGGGCGATCTTTTTCCGGGCCGCAGCCGCTCTTGAGGAAGCGGGGTGTTCGGCCTAGACTTCAAGATCATGTCCATCCCAGCCCTGACGCACCTCGCCGCCCGTGCCAGCTTGATCGCCCTGGTTTTCGGTTTGGCGGCTTGTAAAACACCGCCGCCGCCGGAGCCGCCGCCGGAGGTGGTCAAAAAGCCCACAGGGCTTTATGAATGGAACGGCACAGGCAAGGACATCACTTCCATCCGCATCAACGTGGATGAACAGAAGGCCTACCTGTTCAATGGCGAGGAGCAGCTTGGCTGGACCTTTGTGGCCTCTGGCATTCCGAGTTTTCCGACGCCGACGGGTGAATTCAAGGTTCTGGAGAAGGTGGCCGACAAGGTTTCGAACCTCTACGGCAAGGGCTACGATGCGAGTGGGAAGCTGGTGAACTCGGACTTCAAGCAGGGGCGCGACCTTCTGCCTCCTGGCGGGCGCTTTGAACCGGCCAAAATGACCTATTTCATGCGGTTGACGGGCGACGGTGTGGGCATGCACATCGGCCCCATCCCTCGTCCTGGAAAGCGGGCATCGCACGGATGCATCCGCCTGCCATCGAAATTTGCCGGCACCATTTTCAAGCATACCGCCGTTGGGACGCCTGTGGTCATCACCGGCAACGGGCCAGACTACCAGACCTACCTGAAGCAGTCTGAGAAGAAGGCAAAGGAGAACGCCGCCAAGTATGCTGCTGCCAGGAAAAAAGCAGAGGAGGCCGCTGCTGAGGTGGCCGCTGCTGCGGCCCTGGCTCCAGGTGATCCGAATGGCCCTGCACCGGTTCCTGCGGAAAGTTCACCGACTCCAGGGGTAGGATCGCTGGCTCCGATCGGTGCGCCGATGCCCGCTCCTGCTCCGCCACCTGCATCTGTGGAACAGATCAAGCCTGCCCTGCCTGCAGGAACGGCCCCTGTGCCTTCGCAGAACTGATTCCGTGTGTCCTTCCTGGTGTCTTCACCTCAATGTCCGCCGCCCAGCCTCTTGTAGTCACCCACCCCCTGGCTCAGATCCACCTGACGGCCATGCGCCGTCAGGAAACGCAACCTGCGCAGTTCCGATGGCACCTCCATCGGTTGGCAGAAATCCTTTTCACCGTCGCCTGCCGAGGTCTGGAGACACATCAGGTAACCATTCAAACCCCTCTGGCTGAAACGCAGGGACAGGTTTTTGCCCGCCCGGTGGTGCTGGCCCCCATCCTTCGTGCTGGACTGGGGCTGGCGGATGCAATTCTGCCATTGATTCCGGACGCCGTGGTGGCGCACATCGGCATCTCCAGGGATGAGGAAACAGCTCGCCCCAGACCTTATTTTGCCAAGCTGCCGGCGGTTTTGGGCGAGGCTGATGTCTTTGTCCTGGATCCCATGCTGGCCACGGGAGGCAGCGCGGTTTTCACGGTGCAGCAGCTCAAGGCGGCCGGCGCGGAACGCCTGACTTTTGTCTCGGTCGTCAGCAGTCCGCAGGGTCTGGATGCCTTTTTCGAAGCTCATCCGGATGTTCCGGTCATCACGGCGGCGATCGATGAGGGACTGAACGAGCAGTTTTACATCGTGCCGGGTCTGGGAGATGCCGGAGACCGCTGCTTTGCCACATGATGCGCCATCAGAGGCCAAGAACTGGCCTTGCAGCGGCCAAAACTTCGACAAAGCCGGGAATGAGCTTGTTCTGAAACTCGTATGCGTGAGATAGTCACGCATTAATCATCTATGAAAGAGTACGCCTACATCCATGAGGAGGGCAGCCTTCCGGCACCGCTCAAGGCGGTGCCATTCCTCAACAGTTTTACCGACGAGCAGCTTGATGAAGTCCTGAATTCTTCGTCCCTTCTGCAATGTGATCCTGGGGATGCCATCATCCAGGAAGGCAGCATCGACAGCCGGATCTACGTCCTTCTCAGCGGGCAGCTTGAGGTCCGCGTCGGAGGCAAGCAGGTGGCCGCCATTGCCCGGCCGGGGGATGTTTTTGGCGAACTGGCGCTGGTGAACCAGGACAAGCGCGCTGCCTCCGTCATTGCTGGCAGCCGCGCCTTGTGCCTGGCCGTGGACCAGAAGTTTCTCCAGGACATGCATCCAAGGGAGGAGGATCCCGCCTTCCATGCCGCGCTTTTTGAATTTGTGGCCCGTCTGGTGACGAAAAAACTCGATGCGACCTCACGCCGTCTTGCTGAAGTCGAGAAGGAACTGAAAGCTCTTAAAGAGGCGCATCAGGTGCCGGATTCAGATGCAGCCGCCACCAGTGCCGATGCGGAGAAGGTGCCTGTTTCTTCTGCGAAGTCTCGCAAGCTGCCCCGGCGTAAGGAGCCGGCCTGAGTTACGCCGGGGAAGTCCTTGCGCCCTGGTGAATGCAGGGCAGGGAAGGGGAATGCTCACGGATTATCATACGCACACGCCGCTCTGCCTTCATGCCGAGGGCAGTCCGCTGGATTATGCACGCCACGCACAGTCGATCGGGCTGGCTGAAATCGGCTTGTCCGATCACAATCCCATGCCTGAGAAGTTTGACGACTGGCGCATGTTGATTTCAGACCTGCCACGCTACTTCGAACTGGTGGATGAAGCCCGGGCAGAGCTTCCAGGCTTTCCCATCCGCCTCGCCCTGGAGTGCGATTACCTTGATGGCCGCGAAAAATGGATCGAGCAGACGGCGCAGATGGCCCCTTGGGACTACTTGATCGGCAGCGTCCACTACATCCACGATGGAATTGCGGTGGATGATCCCAAGCACGTGTCCCGCTGGAGGACGGCTTCTGACATTGAGCACATGTGGGCGATGTACTGGAAGCTTTATGCGCAGATGATCCGCTGCCAGATGTTTGATTTTTATGCTCATCCTGACCTTGCCAAGCGCTTCGGTCTGCGCCCTGCCGGAGACCTAAGGCCCTATTACGAGCCGGTGATTCAGGCCTTGGTGGACACTCGTGGCGTTCTGGAGGTCAGCACTGCGGGTCTGCGAAAGGATGTTCGGGAGATCTACCCTGCCCGCGAGATGCTTGAGATGGCCTTCAGTGCGGGAGTCCCTGTGGTCATCAACTCCGATGCACATGTGCCGACCGATGTCGGGGTAGATTTTGACAAGGCCTTGAGCCTGGTGCGCAGCGTTGGCTACACCAGCACGGTGCGTTTTGAGGGACGTCAGCGGAAAATCGTGCCGCTTCCTGAGGCGTGGCCGCCCGCCGGAAGGGTATCCTGATGAAAAATCTGCTGCAGACATCGTTTAGCTAGCACCCACTTCCCATGAAAAAGCTCCTTCTTCTCCTGGTCACCCTCGTTTCAGCCCTGGCTCATGCTGCAGACCCTGCAAAGCATGTGGATGCCGAAGGTGCTGCCAAGCTGATTTCCGAAGGCAAGGTGGTGATTGTGGATGTGCGATCCAAGGAGGAGTTTGGCGATGGGCACCTGAAGGGAGCTCTGAACATCGACATTCTGGAGTCCGACTTTGAAGCCAAGCTTGGCAAGCTGGACAAGAGCAAGCCGGTCTTGGTGCATTGCCAGGCAGGCGGCCGCAGCACGCGATCACTCCCGGTTTTTGAAAAGCTGGGCTTCACCCAGGTTTTCCATCTTGATGGTGGCTACGGAGGCTGGGTGGAGGCAGGGAAACCGGTGGATAAGTAAGAGTGCAGCCCCTCATGGCATGAGCTTCAGTGATCCTGGCTTTCTCTTCAGCAGTCGTCTGACGGACAACGAACGTGAAGCCGAGCGTCGTGCCTGGGAGCAGCGTCGTGAAGAAGCGCTCCGAGCCTACCGTCGCGCCAGTTGGCTCGTCGCAGTCACCATGCTCTTCATCGCGCTGCCAACTGGGCTCGAAAAGTGGCACTGGCATGCTGTGGGCGTCGCAGGGATCTGCATCCTGGCCTTGGCCGTGGTCATGTTCCTTCGGGGAGCAGTGAAGAATGGACTTCTGGCCTTGCTGTTTGCAGCTGTTATTCTGCCGATGTGGGTCAAGACCTCGGCCACGGTTGTCACAGTAGCCTGCGAGCAGGTCCAGGTGATCATGAATGAGTGGAAGAAGCGTGTCTTTTGAAGTCTCGGGCTCTATCGAAGTCCCGTCAGGCCCTGGGGCGCTTGGCTCCTAGGACGAGGTCACGAACGAGCGGGTTCGGAAACCTCCGGCTTGGAGTGATCGCATAGAACGTTTCTTTGATCTGAGGAATGCGGTGGCGCTCCACCAGTTCACCGTTGGCGAGTTCCTCCTTCACGACGACCGGCGGGACCAGGGTCAGTCCATCCGTTTCGCGGGCGAGCAGTCGCAGCATGGCCATGTCATCAATCTCGGCGGCGATCACAGGTCGGATGCCGGCTTGATCCAGCAGCATGTCGAAAGCGCCTCGGATGCTGTTTTCAAGGCTGGGCAGGATGAGTGGCACGCCCTTGAGATCTTCGGGAAAGCGGAAGGGCTTCTGACCACGCTTCTTATGTCCGACAAGACTCACGGGCTGTTCGTCCAGCAAATGGCTGTGCCAGCCTGTTTCTGCATCCCGCCGCACAGGCATGTTGGAAAGGACAAGGTCGAGCGAATGAGTCTGGAGCTGGGTCAGAAGTTCCCTCAGGCTGCCGGAATGAATGATGAGTTCCACATCAGGACGGGCCACAAGCGGACGGACAAAGTTGAACTGAAAATTACGCGACAGGGTGGCCACCGAGCCGACCCGAAGCAGCTTCCTCCGGCCTCCAGCTTGGTTTTGAAGAATGTCCATCAGCTCCTCTCCGGATTGGAAAATGGATTCCGAATAGTCGAGGGCGATGCGGCCTGCTTCTGTCAGAACGAGTGATTTGTGCTGTCGGTCAAAAAGCGCCTGCCCCAGGCTTTTTTCCAGCCTTCGGAGCTGGATGCTGAGCGCTGACTGCGAGACGTTCAGCCTTTGTGCGGCACGGGTAAGGCTTCCTTC
>CALDGV010000094.1 GCA_937941745.1 uncultured Prosthecobacter sp.
GATCGACCTCGGCGAGTTCGAGTGTGGCAACGACACGGCCATCACCATCAGCAACGCTGGTGCCAACGGCTACATCGTCGTGGACGGCGCCCGCTGGCTGCCGGTGAAATGATGTCCAAGAGCGCGCCGCGTTTTCATCCCAGCCTCAGCGCAGTGTGAAGCGGCGCTGGAAGCGCTGTCCGACCTCATCGTCCGGTGCGGAGGGAGGCTGGCTGGCATCCACTTCGAAGGGTTTGAGGAGGCTGTTGCCTGCCAGATCTTCCAGGTCGGGATTGGCGTGCAGTTCCACATCGCCTGCCGGCCAGGGCCGCCTGGGGCGCACCGACCAGCGGCGGCCTTCTGCCGAGATTTCGGGAGTTTCGAGCGGCAGTTCCCGGCCTGCGGAAAGGAGCTTCAGGGCGCTGAGCAGCATGGCGGGATCGAGCGCTTCCTCAAAATCCAGTTGCAGAGGCTCCTGCGAGCCTGCTTTCGGGGCCGTGATCTGCCAGCGGTCCATCTTCGGCATTGTGTGGTCCACGGCACCGGCCTGGAAATCCAGGCGCACATCCTCACCCAAGGCGACCCCGCCCGTGCTCCGCCAGGAGCCTGCGATGGCGAGCGTGTGCTTCTGGCCCGCCTGCAGCACTGGGCCTTCCTCCTCGTTCAGATTCACGCCCGTCTTTTGCCGCCCCGGGTGAAACCAGACGGTGAGCCGCCTGCCATCCGGTGACCACAACTCCGTTTCACGAAACGGCCCGATGACCTCCTTTCCGGCCTCACCCAGCAGCCTGAGCCGGTCCAGAAAGATGCCCTGCTCCATCGGGGTGGAGAAGTGGAGGTAGAATTTGAGGGCGTTGGCGGGCAGCGTGCCCTGCGGAGACATCCGCACAGTGGGCGCTGCGGCGCTCATCGCCTGGCGCTTGAAGTGCCGCACCAGCCGCATCTCCCGGCCTTCAGGCGACTTCCAGCGCAGTTCATAGGCCTGACCTTCCAACAAAGGCACGGCGGGATGAAACGTCATCGTGCTGCCCTCGCGTGAGACGGTGCCAAACAGCGCAGCCTCGGGTCTGCCCTGGGGTGCCACCTGAAATCCAGGTTCTGCCGCCATCGGCGCAGTGATCTGCAGCCAGGTGCCGTCGTCGGCGACCTTGAAGGTGGAGGTCTCCGGCGTGAGGCCCATGGCCGCCCCCTGCATGAGGAGGAGAATCATCACCCGGAGCCGTGTTCCAAACACCGGCTCACGAGCCTCATGCAGCCGGTTCAGCAGGGACATTACGGCAGCTCAATGACTTCCAGCGAGAGCTTGCCTTCCGTGTCGCGCAGGACGACGGCGCTTTGGTCGTCGATCTTGTCCACCTGCACGGCACCGAAGAGGGCATCGACGATTTCGATGCCTTCAGGGCCGGTTTTGGCCTTCACATCGCGCCAAGTGGCCTTTTCATTGGCCTTGTCCTCGGCGGCGTTGATGTAGTCCATGCTCACGCGGGCGCCCCAGAACTTGCTCGGGCCGAAGGCGTTGTCCTTGAATCGCTGGGTGTGCACCACGACCCACTGCTTGCCGCTCTTGTCGGTGTAGTCGAAGAGGTCGAGCGGGCGGTTGCCACTGCCTAGCTCCACCATGCTCACGCCCTTCACTTTGGCGCCGCTTTCGATGTCATCGACGCGGAACTTGGCCACCGGCGTGCAGGCAAAGGCGCCGACGACATAGTCGGCATCCTGGGCGTGGTAGGGGATGAAGCTTTGAATCGGAGCCTTGGTCTCCCATTTGCGATGGGCGACGTGGTAGGTCTCGGCGCTGATGACCCCGGCGGTGCTGCCATGCTTCACAGGCACGGGGATGGTGAAGATGCGGCTGGCAAACTCCTCGTTGCAGGTGCCGGTGGCGAACACGCGTTCGCCATCAAAGGCCACGTCGGTGATGTTGGTGACCTTGCTGGCCGTGCCGCCGGGCAGGGTGACGCTGGCCCAGCTGAGTTTCTCCGCATTGAAGGGCGCGATCTTGCCCGCTGCATCCACGGTGATCAGAAGCGAGGCGTTGTCGGGCCGGCGCTGCACGGCGAGGTAAACAGTGCCGGTGGCCGGATTCACGGTCATGTCCTTGATGGTGATGTTCTCCGCCGTGGTGCCCAGCCCTCCGGCGATGGCGGAGGTGAGGTCGGCCACCTTGCCCGGACGCGCTTTCGCGCCGGTTTCAGCCGTCTGGATGGCGGTGACAGACTGGGAAGCCGGATCGGCGACGAGTAGCAGGCCGTCTTTGCCAAAGCTGATGGAGCTGATGCTCTTCAGCTTCAGGCCGCCAGTCTGGGCTGAATCCAGCAGGGCGGCGGACGCAGGAAGCGCGAGGAGGAGGGAGAGGAAGGCGGCGGATGTTTTCATGGCGTGGGCGGTTCTACCAAACGCGCCCAGGCCTGACCAGCTATCCTTTCGCGGGCCCGGAGCCGGTCAGCGCTGACCGCCGAAGTAGTGCCCGAGGGCCTCCATCATGCCTTCGCTGGCCGGGCGCGTGGCCACAAAACCGCCATGACGGCGGACATGTTCCTTCACGGGCGGCAGGCCGTTTCCAGGGGTGGCGATCATGCGCGCATGGCGGGGATCGAGCATCGAAAGGTCGTTGTGGTTGTCACCGGCGGCAAAGCAGCGGCTGGCGTCGAGGTCGAGCAGGCGGGCGAGCTCGCTCAGCGCGGTGCCCTTGCTGTAGCCGCTGTGGGAAAAGCGGAGGTAGATGCCGTTGCGGTGGTAGCCGATGTCGGGGAACTGGCGCGCGTGGGAGTCGATGAATTCACAGATGCCATCGAGCTCCTGCTCGCTGGAGCCCACGATGCCCAGCTCGCCATAATCTCCGGCGAGGAACTGGGCCTGTGTCTGCGTCTCGACCATCTGGCGGATGGCCTGGAGGGAGGCCGCGTGGTCTTTGACGAAGCGTTCATGCGCCCGCCGGGCCTGGCGGTTCCAGCTGCCGAAGTCCGTCCATTTGCTGAAGAGGCCGGGGCGGTAGATGTCGGACTCCTGGGCGATGATGAAGTCCGGCTGCATGAAGATGCCGTGCTGAGCCAGGCCTTGAAGGGTCTGCGGCAGGCTGCGTCCGGTGTTGATCACCCAGGCGGCGCCCTGGGTGCGCAGCTGCTGGATCATCTGGCCCAGCGCCGGATGAAACACGGGATCTCCTTCAGGGTGGATCAGCGTGCCGTCGAAATCGAAGCAGAGGATGAAGTGCGGCTTGGGCGCGGCCATGGCGGTGGGGTCAGGACGGAGGGGGAGACTCCATTCAATGCGGGAAATGGGAAACGGAAAGCCCCGAAATCCAGCGCTCTCCTACCCAAGCAAGCCTGGACGGGAGGCGAGCATGGTCCAGAGCACCATCAGCCACATGGCGATGAGGTAGGCGGCCTTGATTCCGCGGTTCAGCCCACGTCGGCGGGCACGCCGGAGCACGCTTTCTGCGCCCCATGCCAGGGTCAGGGAGAGCGGCATCACCAGTGCATGCAGGTGGCGCACAGGCAGCACCACGGCATCCCACAGGCCGATGAGGGCGCAGGCACCGATGGCCACGACCACGAACAGCACGACCGTGGCCGCCTCGGGGTGCAGTCGTTCCCCGGCATGGCGTGCCTTGGGGCAGGTGCCCCAGGCCAGCAGGACCACGGTCAGGAGCAGCCCCAGCATCACGCCCAGCATGGGCAGGGCCAGTTTCAACTGGTCCGCCACCAAGCCAGCGCCTACGGCCAGCCGCCCCAGCAGGCTGCCGAGGGACATGCTGCCCAGACTGGCGGCGGCGCTCGGACGTTCCAGGGCCGGTGTCCGGGCCAGGCTTTCCATGTCGGGATGCTGCTCGATCCAGCGCATGCCATCACCGGGCGTGGCCAGCCAGCGCGCATGATCCACATGGCTGAAAAAGGCTTCGCCAAACTGCTGGTGAGCCTGCTGCAGCCGGGGGCCGGCGATGAAAAAGAACATGGCCGCCAGCATCAGCAGGCCCAGCCAATGATTCCGCCAGACCCAGAGGGACACCTGCGAGCCTGCCCGGAAGTGCCCCTCCACCCAGCCCCAGAGCGCCCGCAGGCTGCTCACGAGCATGAAGACCAGGATCACCGGCACGACCAGACGGTCCTCCGCCAGCCAGGCCAGGGCACCTGCGGCTCCGACGACGCCATACACCCACAGCGAGTTCCTTTGCAGCGCATAGAGGCAGGCCAGCCAGAGCGCCAGGAAGAGGATCTGGTGGAGGACGTCGCCTGTGTAGGAGGGCAGCACAGGCAGGAAGCCATGCAGCGCTGCCATCAGCACCACCCACATCGCCGCCGGCAGGGAAAATGAGCGCGTGGCCACCAGCCCGAGGACGGCCAGAAATCCGACCGCCAGCCCCAGCCGGAAGATCCCTGAGCCGCGCAGGGTGGCGCCCACATCCTCAGGATGATGCATCCAGGCCGCCACCCAGGCCCACAGCGGCTGAACCAGGCCATCGGTGCGGTGCGGGATCATCCGCTTCAGCGGCTCGGAAATGCTGTGGGAAAAGTCCGGACGCAGATCCAGCAGGGTCTGGGCCGTGAGCTCCAGATGGGCGGACTCCACCAGGGTCAGCTGCATCGGTGCCCGGTCCTGCATCACCGGCAGGGTACGGACCAACAGCAGCCCCAGAAGGCTCGACAGCATGGCGATGGCCGCGATCCGCCTCAGCCAGAGGCGCAGGGGAGTAGGGTGGGAAAGCACAGCCATCGACGAACAACCATCAAACGTCAGCAAAGCTCCGGCCATCCCACAAACTTGAAAATCGAAATTCACCTCCGGGAATGGCCGACGTACCTTGGTGCTCATGCGCCCGCTTTCCGCCTGCCTCTTTTTCCTGCTTTCTGCCGCTCTGCCGGCTGCCGACTGGCCGCAGTTTCTCGGCCCTGAGCGCAGCGGCATCGCGGCTCGGGATGAAAAACCCCTGCCGGACACCTTTCCGGCCGACCCTGGCCTGCTCTGGGAAAAGTCCGCAGGCTCCGGATTTGCCGGACCTGTCGTCGTGGGCGGAAAGGTCATCCTCTTTCACCGCGAGGGCAGCGACATGACCACCGAGGCGTTGGATGCCACCACGGGCAAGCCCCTCTGGCGCAGCACCTACATCACCGACTATGTGGACAGCTTTGGCTTCGACAACGGCCCCCGCGCCACCCCCGCCGTGGCAGAGGGACGTGTCTTTACCTTCGGGCCGGAAGGTCGTGTCACCGCCCTAGAGCTCGCCACAGGCAAGGAACTGTGGAATTACGACACTGCAGCCGCCGTCGGCTCCCAGCAGGGCTTTTTTGGCCGTGCTCCTTCGCCTCTCGTGGTGGGTGGAAAGGTCATCATCGCCGCAGGTGGCAGCCGCGATGGCAAGCCCGCCGGTCTTGTGGCCCTCGAAACCACCACCGGCAAGGTCGCCTGGACCAGCGTGGATGATGAGGCAGGCTATGCATCCCCCGTCCTCGTCGATGACCAGCGTCTGCTTGCCTGGATGCGCAACCAGCTCTGGCTCGTCAAAATGGCGGATGGCAGCGTCATCGCCTCCCGCCAGCTCCGCGCGGATATGGATGCCTCTGTGAATGCCGCCACTCCCATTTTTTGTGGAGACTCCCGCTGGCTCGTCACGGCGGGTTACGATGTAGGGGCCCACCTGCTCGGCCTCATGGAGAGCAGCTTTGCGGAGATCTGGCACCGTGAAGACGTGCTGGACTGCCACTACGCCACCCCCGTTCGCCTCGGCGGTCACATCTATGGCTTCCATGGCCGCCAGGAGAGCCGTCGGATGAAGCTCCGTTGCCTGGAGGTGGAGACCGGAAAAATGGTCTGGGAGGACCCTGAAGGGCAGCCTGGCGGCACCCTCATCGCCGTCGGAGACAAGCTGCTCGTCTTCACCGAGATGGGAGAGCTCTGGGTCATGCGGGCCAGCCCGGAGAAATTTGAAAAACTCGCCGTCATCCAGATCACCCGCGCCGGTCATCGCTGCCACACCGCCTATGCCGATGGCATCTTCTATGCCCGGGATGCCGAGAAGCTGGTGGCCGTGAAGCTGCGTCCTTGAATCCGGTCATGAAAAAAGCGCGATCCCCGGCTGGGAATCGCGCTTTGAATCGGGCTCGCTGCGGGAGTCACCTCCCGCGAGGCACTTACAGGCCGGCTTCGATCAGCTTCTCAAGCTTCACGATGTCCTTGCCGAAGTTGCGGATGCCTTCGGCGGTCTTTTCAGTGGCCATGGCGTCTTCGTTGAAGAGCCAGCGGAAGGTCTTCTCATCGCTGCCGATGCGTTCGATCTTCATCGACTGTGCGGCGGAGGCGTCGAGCTTCTTCACGAGGGGCTCTTCGGAAGCCTGAAGCTCGGCGAGGAGGCCGGGGGAGATGGTGAGCAGGTCGCAACCAGCGAGTTCGGTGATCTCACCCTTGTTGCGGAAGCTGGCGCCCATGACCTCGGTCTTGTAGCCGAAGTGCTTGTAGTAGTTGTAAATCGTGGTCACGGACTGCACGCCGGGATCTTCCACGGCGGTGTAGTCTTTGCCGGTGCTCTTCTTGAACCAGTCGAGGATACGGCCGACGAAGGGGGAGATGAGCTTGATGCCGCCTTCGGCGCAGGCCACGGCCTGGGCGAGGCTGAAGAGGAGGGTCAGGTTGCAGTTGATGCCTTCTTTCTGAAGGATTTCGGCAGCCTTGATGCCTTCCCAGGTAGAGGCGATTTTGATGAGGACGCGCTCGCGGGGAATGCCTGCGGCCTCATACATGCCGATCAGGTGGCGGGCCTTGTCCACATTGCCCTGGATGTCGAAGGAGAGGCGGGCGTCCACTTCGGTGGAGACACGGCCGGGCACGATTTTCAGGATCTCCAGACCGAACAGGATCAGGATGCGGTCCATGATGGCCTCGACCTTCGCGGCTCCGGAGAGGGAGCTGTTCTTGTGCTCGGCGATGGCCTGATCGACCAGGGACTTGTACTCCGCCTTCTGGGAGGCCTGAAGGATGAGGGAGGGGTTCGTGGTGGCGTCCTGGGGCTTGTAGGCCTTCATGGCCTCGAAGTCGCCGGTGTCGGCCA
>CALDGV010000095.1 GCA_937941745.1 uncultured Prosthecobacter sp.
GGCGGTGCCCTGTTCCTTATCGAGCTTGCGGCCACTCAGAGCACCGGCCAGCAGACCATGCTTGCCCAGTTTGTGGAACAGGCCTCCAACTGGATGGCCTTCGTCTCTTCTAAAACAGCCACCTATGGAGCCCTCCTGCTTGGCAGCATTCTGAACTCCGCACTGCTGACCTTGTTTGTGCAGTTGCTTCGCACCGTGGACCGTCGCCTGAGCCGCTCATCCCAGCCTCGCTGGCCATCACGCCACAGCTATTCAAGCACAGCCCCAACCAATCCTCGTGCTTCCAAGGCTCAAACTACAGTTCATTCGCAGGCAACACCAAGCGCCCTGCGTCACTCCTTCCTGATCAGTCCGATCTTGAGTTGAGCTCTTCGTTGAGGCAGCGAGACGACTGCCGATCTGGTCAATAAGGCGCTTCAAAGTCATCTGGGGTCGGAAAGCCGTTACTTTCCACGATAGCGCGTCGGTTATTTGGCGTTAGGAGTCGCCCTCGCCATGTATCTTCGATCTGTTTTCGTCATCTTTGCCTGCATTGGACTCCTGTCCGACGTTTTTGCCCAGAGTACGTCGCCAGCCTCATCGCCTCCTGGAGGGCTCGGATTGAGGGATGGAGACCGGATCATTTTCATTGGTGATTCAATCACCCACCAATGCCAGTACACCCAATACGTTGAGGACTTTTTCTACACGCGTTACCCACAACTGCGGCTGCACTTTCGCAATGCAGGCGTGAGCGGAGATCGTGCAGCGGATGCCCTGAACCGCTTCGACGATGACATCGCCAGCTTCAAGCCGAGTGTCGCGACTGTGCTGCTTGGCATGAATGATGGCTCTTATCAGGACTTCAGCCCTGACATCTTCAAGGTCTATGCCGAAGGCATGACGAAGCTGTTTGATCGGCTCGACGCCTTGAAAGTCAGGGTCTTCCTGATGAGCCCAACCATGTTTGATCATCAAGCCTTTGAGCAGATGGTGGCCAAAGATCCCGCCAAAGGCAAAAACAAGAACCCGGAGAACTACAATGCCGTACTGGCCTACTTCGGCAAATGGGGACAAGAGCAGGCAAGAAAACGCGGATATGGCTTCATCGACCTTTTCGGACCACTCAACAAGCTGACGGTCGAAGGGCGCGTGACCAAGCCTGAGTTCACTCTGATTGCTGACGCCATTCATCCAGCAGGTGACGGACAGTTTGTGATGGCTTATTCCATGATTGAAGCCTTCGGAGAGCCCGGATCCGTCTGGAACCTGACGGCAGCCCCCAGCGATGGCGGCTGGAAAGTCCGCAGCGGCGCGGGCAACACGGTTTCCAATATCAGTGGAGAGGTTGGAAAGTCGCTCACCTTCACGCTGAAGCCCAAATGCCTGCCTTGGGCAGTGCTGGAAGAAGCCAAACTGGGAGCCCAGCTGACAGCCGCAGGCCATCGCAAGAGTGGCGAGGTGCTGACGGTCGCCGGCCTGCAGCCTGGACGCTACGATGTGCTGCAAAATGGCCTCGTGGTCGGCACCTGGGACCACTTGACCTTGGGAAGGAAGATCGAACTGCAGAGTGACCCAGAGTCCGCCACTCTGGCTCAGGCACAGCAGGTGATCATGCTCAACAAACAACGTAACGACGAAGCCATCCGGCCGCTGCGCAATCTCTACAGCCAGCGCAAAGGCAAGCTTCGTGCGGGCGACAAGGCCGCCTTCGAAGCGTGGTGGAAGGGTGAAGGCAAGACCAAGGAGGCAGAACTGCTCCAAAAGGCAGCCAAGCTTGAAGATGAGATCTACAAGGCCAATCAACCCACTGAAGTGAAATTCGAAATCCGCCCTGCCCTTCAGCCTGCTCCCGCCAAAAAAGCGGCCGGAGCAGCTGTTAAAAAATAGCTGCTCTAGATCGAGTCGCTCAGGCTTGTGCCAAATGCTGCGCCAGTGACTTCGGGTCACTGGCAGGCCCAGACATCTCCAGCTCACGAGGCTTGGCCGAGAGATCCGCCTCATCGAAGACCCGGACTGCCATGTAGAGCTGGCCTGCATCCAGCCAGGTATGCGCTCCAACCGGTGTCTGGCATCCCGCTCCCAGCAGGCGTAGATATTCGCGTTCTGCCGTCACCCGCACTTCGGTCTCCGCATGATTGATCGCACGGAGTTGGTTGAAGGTGGCGTCATCCGCGGAACGGCACTCCAGGGCGATCGCCCCCTGCCCTGCTGCTGGCAGAAAGACCGCCGGATCGAGAGTCAGGCCACAAAGGCTTTGTCCATCGATCTCGATGCGCCCATCTTGAAGCAATCCGAGCCTGATCAGGCCTGCAGCCGCCAGCAATACGGCATCCAGAGCCTGCTCACCGAGCACCTTCTTAACACGCGTGGGCACATTGCCCCGGATCTCGACAATCTCGACATCTGGACGAAGCCATTTCAGCTGCGCCGCACGGCGCACGCTGCTGGTGCCGACTCGGGCTCCTTGAGGGAGGCTTTCCAAAGTCGCAGGACCACGAGTGATCAGCACATCCTCAATCGGCGCCCGCGGCATCACCGCCGCGATGCGGAAACCTGCGGCAAGATCACTCGGCACATCCTTGAGACTGTGCACTGCCGCATCAATCTCACCCTGTTCGAGGGCCACTTCGAGCTCCTTGATGAAAATGCCTTTGTCCACCTGGGCAACGCCCGCAAACTCTGAAAAACGCAGGTCCTGGCGTTTGTCACCGCTGGTCTGAATGATCTTTCGCTCCACCACAAGCCCCGGGTGGGCCGCCTGAAGAACGGCAGTAACCATTTCAGTCTGCTTGAGGGCCAGTTCGCTGCCACGAGTGCCAAGAATGAGGGGACGATGGGACATTGGGCGCGCAGGTTTGCACGCGATGACGGGTTTATGCAATGGATTCGGCAGATTCCCCCCATGAGTTCGGGCCTCCCTGTTTTTCTTTCCTACCCTGAATTTTCCATTTCCAGCCTGCCCGATGGTGATACAGCCAGAATGAATCCCCCCAACCATGACCTTTCGCGAAAAACTCGAACAACGCATTGCCAACACCGGCTCCAATCTCTGCGTCGGCCTCGATATCCGAGCTGAGGATGCCAGCGAGCGCACGAAACAGCTGATTGTACGCGTGATTGAGGAGACCCTGCCCTACGCAGCGGCCTTCAAACCCAACTCAGCCTATTTCGAAGCTCTAGGCTGGCAGGGCATGCGCATGCTTTCCCAGGTGCTCAAAGCCATCCCGAGCGAGGTTCCGGTCGTTCTTGACGTAAAGCGTGGCGACATCGGCGAAACCCAGGGCTATTACGCCAAGGCCGTGTTTGATGAACTCGGCGTGGATTGTGTGACCCTGAACCCTTATATGGGCAGGGACACCCTGGAGCCTTTCCTGAAATACGCTGACAAAGGATTGTACCTGCTCGGAGTCACCTCCAACAAAGGGGCAGCGGACATTGAGCTGCAAAAGCTGGCCGGCCAGGACCGCCAGGTTTTTGAAATCGTCGCAGAAATGACCCAGGCCAGCCCCCAGGTTGGCCTGGTGATCGGCCTGACCAATGCCGCCCAGGAAGTGCTCGCTCGCACGCCTGATGTGCCGCTGCTCATCCCAGGTCTGGGAGCCCAAGGAGGAGACCTTGCCGCCCTGAAAGGCGCAGGCCGCAAAGCACCCCTGCTCGTCAATGTTTCGCGCGGCATCCTCTACCAGGAGGATGGCAAAACTTATGCTGAACG
>CALDGV010000096.1 GCA_937941745.1 uncultured Prosthecobacter sp.
CCGTCATGCAGGGCCGCATCTTCGGCGTGGACTTCGCGCCGGATGGCAAGCGCATTGTCGCAGGAGCCTCGCACGAGGGCAGCGGCGCGGTGAACATTTACTCCAGCGAGTATGACAGCACCATGCCTGACGCCGTGAAAAAGATCGTCGAGACCGTAAACGGCAAAGGCTCCGAACTCGACGCCTGGGTGACGAAGGACGTGAAGCAGCTCAGCAGCACGCCGATGCCCTGCGGCATCTTCAGCGTCAGTTTTGCGCCCGATGGCAAAACGGTGGCCGCTGCGGGTCAGGATGGCCGCATCCGTGTGATCGACGCAGCCACCGGCAAGATTGCCAAAGAGTTCGTCAGTGTGCCGCTCGTGGCCGACAAGGCTCTGGCCGCAAGTGAGGTCATCGCGGATGACAGCGTCCGCGCCACGGCGAAGAAGGACGACAAGGTCGAAACCCTCGTCCCAGGCCTCACCGTCGCCAGCATCGAGGTCGAGCCGAAGAGCGTCAGCATCGCCAAACCCACCGAGTATGCCCAACTGCTCGTCACCGCCACGATGAGCGATGGCAGCAAGGCCGACATCACCCGCATGGCGAAGCTGACGAGCACGAATGAAGCCGCCGCCAGCATCAACGAGCGCGGCATGGTCCGTCCAGGCAAAGACGGAGCCGCTGAGATCAAGATCGCCTTCATGGGCAAAGCCGCCAGCGTGCCCGTGAAGGTCAGTGGCATGAACGTCGCTCTGAAACCCGACTACGTTCGCGATGTGATGCCCATCACCAGCAAGCTCGGCTGCAACATGGGCACCTGCCATGGAGCCAAAGACGGCAAAGCAGGCTTCAAGCTCAGCCTGCGTGGTTACGATCCGATCTACGACGTGCTCGCCTTTACCGATGAACTCGCCAGCCGCCGTGCCAACGTGGCCTCACCCGAGCACTCACTCATGCTTTTGAAGGCCAGTGGCGCTGTGCCGCATGAGGGCGGACAGCTCACCGTGCCGGGCGAGCTTTACTACGAGACGCTGAAAGCCTGGATCAGCCAGGGTGCGAAGCTTGACCTCAAAACACCCCGCGTCACCAGCATCGAGATCTTCCCCAAAAACCCGGTCTTGGAGCGCATCGGCAACCGCCAGCAGATGCGTGTCATCGCCCGCTATGCCGACGGTTATGTCCGCGATGTCACAGCAGAGTCCTTTGTCGAAAGCGGGAATGGCGACGTGATCGAAGCCGACAAAACGGGCCTGATGACCAGCCTGCGCCGTGGTGAGGCTGCGATCCTTGCCCGCTTTGAAGGAGCCTATGCCGCCACCACCATCACCGTCATGGGAGACCGGACGGGCTTCACCTGGAAGGAGCCTGAAAAGTGGAACAAGATCGACGAACTCGTTGCCCGAAAATGGGAACGCATGAAGATCGAGCCCAGCGGCCTTTGCAGCGATGAAGATTTCCTCCGTCGCGTACATCTCGACCTCACCGGCCTGCCACCCAAGGCGGAAGAAGTCCGCGCTTTCATCGCCGACACCCGTGATGCCCGCACGAAGCGCAACGAGGTCATCGACAAGCTCATCGGCAATCCCGACTTCGTCGATCATTGGTCCAACAAATGGGCCGACATGCTCCAGGTGAACTCCAAGTTCCTCGGTGCCGAAGGCGTGGCCAGCCTGCGCGCCTGGATCAAGCAGCAGGTCGCCGACAACACGCCCTACGACCGCATGGCCTACCGCATCATCACGGCCTCCGGCTCCAACAAAGACAACCCAGCCGCCGCTTACTTCAAGACGGTGCGCACTCCTGAAGAACTGGTGGAAAACACCACGCACCTCTTCCTGGCCACCCGCTTCAACTGCAACAAGTGCCATGACCATCCCTTCGAAAAATGGACATGGGACCAGTATTACCAGACTGCCGCCTTCTTTGCTCAAGTGGAGCTGAAAACCGATCCTGCGAGCGCTGGCAAAACCATCGGCGGGACTGCGGTTGAGGGTGCCAAGCCGCTTTATGAGATCGTCGCGGACAAGCCCTCGGGTGAAATGAACCACCTCCGCACCAATGCCCCGGTCGCACCGCAGGTTCCATATGATGCCGAACTCGTCAGCAAGACCGCAACCTCCCGCCGTGAACAGTTCGCCACCTGGATGACCAGTCCGGACAACGACTACTTCGCCATGAGCTATGCCAACCGCATCTGGGGCTACCTGACCGGGACTGGCGTGATCGAACCGCTGGATGACATCCGCGCCGGCAACCCTCCAAGCAATCCTGAACTGCTGCAATACCTCACCAACGAGTTCATCCAGAGCGGCTTCAACGTGCGCCATCTGATGAAGATCATTACTCAGAGCCGCACGTACCAGCTCAGCCTCGCCACGAACAAATGGAACGAGGACGACAAAGTGAACTACAGTCACGCCAAGGCCCGCCGCCTGCCTGCAGAAACGCTCTTTGACTCTGTCTTTGCCGTTACAGGCTCCATGCCCAACATCCCTGGCGTGCCTAAAGGCACCCGTGCCGCCCAGCTCATCGACGGCCAGACGCAGCTCCCCGACGGATTCCTGACCAACTTCGGCAAACCTGCCCGCGAATCCGTGTGCGAGTGCGAACGCAGCAACGACATCAACCTAGGCCCCGTCATGGCCCTCATGAGTGGCCCGACCGTCGGCGATGCCATCAGCGATCCGAACAACGCCATCGCCAAGCTCGCGAACGAGGTCAAAGACGATGCAAAGCTCGTGGAGGAGATCTTCATCCGCATCCTCAACCGCAAACCAAGTGGTCAGGAAATCAATGCCGCCCTCGCCAGCATGGCCGGGCTTGAAGCGGAACACAAAATGCTCGCTGCCGAATGGCAGGCCAAGGAAGCCGAGCAGAAGCCCATCATCGCTAAAGCCGAGGCTGATCGCCTTGCCGCCATCGAAGCCGCCAAAAAGGAGTTCGAAGCCTACAAGGTGAAAATCGCTCCCGAAGTGAAGAAGAAGGAAGACGCCCGCTTGGCAGCCATCAAAGCCGCCGAAACCAAGGTTAAGGCCGCGTTTGACACTGCTCCGGCAAAGCAGCCGAACTGGGAAAACTACCTCGACCTTAGCACCGAATGGCATCCGCTCGACGTGAAGGTCCAGCGTGCAGGTGGTGTCGAAAAAATCGAAGTCCTGCCCGATGGTTCCCTGCTGGCCACCGCCCTGCCCGAAGGCAAACAAAGCACCGGCAACTATCTGCTGATTGGCAAATCCACGCTGCCCAACATCACCGCCATCAAGCTGGAGATGCTGCCGGACGACCGCCTGCCCAACAACGGCCCCGGCCTCGCCCCCGATGGCAACTTTGTCCTCGGCGAATTCGTTGTCACCACTGATGCAGCTGATGCGAAGCGCAAACGCGGCTCCGGCGTGGCTCAGACCCTCAAAAGCCCGAAAGCCGACTTCGAGCAGGCCAACTTTCCGGTCACCGAAGCTTTGAAGAAGGGCAATCGTGACCGCGGCTGGGCCGTGAGTCCAGACACAGGCTTTCGCCACGAAGCCGTCTTCAGCTTCGAGAAACCCCTTAGCCATGAAGGCGGCACCAGCTTCACCGTGCAGATGACCAGCAACTTCCAGAACGGCAAATACAACCCCGGCCGCTTCCGACTCTGGGTCACGAACAGCCCCACCGTCCGCTTTGGCGTGCCCGCGAGCATCGCTGCTGCACTGAAAGCACCGAAACGCACTGCTGAACAGAACGCCATGCTGACCCAGCACTTCCTGAATCAGTTCCGCGACTATCAAGGCCAGAAAAAGCTGCTCGCCGCCGCCAAGAAGCCCGTCCCCGTCGATCCTCAGCTCATTGTCCTCGAAACCAAGCATACTGAGACTCAGAAACCTATCTCACTCGACCCCAAGCTCGTCCAACTTCGCCGCGATGCTGACCTGAGCGCCAAACAACTCACGAACAAACGCCTCACTGCGGCTCAAGATCTCGCCTGGGCCCTCATCAATTCACCCGCGTTTTTGTTCAATCATTGAGCTGGGAGTTCATCTCTCTTAGCTCAGTTCACAGAAACGCCTTGGCTTGACGTCATGGATGACTATTCCACCAGGGAGCCTTGGTGGATGCGCAAGACACGGCCCATGCGAGCAGCCTGGGCAGGATGATGCGTCACCAGCATCAGACAGACGCCTGTGCTCTTTTGCAGGTCGAGCAGCAGCGAAGTCAGGGATTCCGCATTTTTTTCATCAAGAGCGCCTGTTGGTTCATCCGCCAGGATCAGCTTGGGCTGATTGATGAGCGCGCGAACAACTGCGACCCGCTGCCTTTCCCCCCCTGATAGCTGAGCAGGCTTCCATGCCAGCCGGTCCTGAAGTCCTACCTGACTCAAAAGCACCTCAGCACGCCTCTTGGCATCCGCAGCACCGGCACCCGGCAGCGCCAGTGTTGGCAGCAGCACGTTTTCCAGAACACTGCACTGCGGCATGAGGTGATGAAGCTGAAAAATGAAGCCGATCTTCCGGCTTCGCAAATCAGCAAGTTGCTCAGCCTGCATGGTGGAAACAAGCTCGCCATCGAAGAGATGCTCACCAGAATCAGGCATGTCCAGGGTTCCCAGAATGTTGAGCAAGGTGCTCTTGCCGCAGCCCGAAGGTCCGACGATCGCCACGGACTCACCAGCCTCGATCTGAAGATTCACCGATTTCAAAACGGGCACTTCAA
>CALDGV010000097.1 GCA_937941745.1 uncultured Prosthecobacter sp.
TGTTTTCATAGGCTTGATAAGGCGGGAGTGTCGGTTCTGCGAAGGGATCAAATTTGAGTGATTTGAGTCAATTTGGAGGGTGTCACTGTTGCGATAAAAGCTGTAAAAGAGTCGCAAAATTGAGAATCACAGGCCAAAAGGATGGCGAGGGAAGAAGCCAGCATAGCTGCGGCCCTTGGTGCGCCAGCGTGGGCCTTCGCCCACCTTGCCACCGCTCGTGTCCAGACGAAGACCGCAGATGGTCATGAAAACATGCTCACCAGGCTTCACCCAGATGGTGATGAAGCGGCCTTCGCCAGGCTGGCCATAGCTGGCAAAACCGACAGAGGTGAGAGGAGACTTGAGCAGGCCGGCCTTGATCAGTGCGTAGGAGGTGGAGCTGGAGCAGTCATAAGCGCGATCTTCAACACGGCCATGACCGGCGCCGCGAATGTAAGGGCTGCTCTGGAGGTGGTTGGCGGCGTTCACGACATACTGAACCTGGACGGGCAGGTTGCGGGAGCAGGCCACCTCGCGGCCGTCGAAGCGGATAAGGCTGTTAGCAGCCACCGGAGCTGCGGAGCGGGCGGCTGCAGCCTGCTGGGCGTTGTAAGCAGCCATCTGCTGCTGATAAACAGCCATCTGCTGCTGATAAGCGGCGACCTGCTGCTGATATGCAGCCCACTGCTGCTGACGAAGGGCGGCGACCTGCTGGGCGGTCTGCGCGGAAGCGAAAGAGGAAATGACCAGAAGAGCGGTGGCGATCGCGAAGCGGAGGGTGTTGGCGAGGGCGTTCATGGTGCAGCAGTTGCTTTGTTCTGGTATTTATAGCAAATCCGATAAACCTCGCAATATAGAAATCATAATTTAGTCATAGAAATGTAATTGAGAATGTCAAAATTGATAATCCATAAAAACTGCCACGACTAAAGAGTGGCTTGTGAATCTTGCTAAGTTCCTCATTGTCAGCTTTTTATGGCTGAATTTGACGATGCTCCATGACTGCTTAGCCCAGCAGCTAGAATTTAAAAGCAGCCGCCATAAAAACGAGAATTTGATGATTCAATCGTGAAAATGCAGGTGTTATAGCCCTTCAGTAGGCTGTCTTTGCTTCGGCTAACCGGCCACCCTTGAGAAAACCGTCACTCCATGAGTTCTCCATGTCGCACCCATGAGATGAGACGACCTTCGGTTTCAGCCAATGCTCATGAAGGCTGCTTGTCAGCGCAGCTCAGGGATTCGTCTCTGGAGACCCTTTGTTTTGGAAGTGCAGCTGTTCTCAGCATTCGCCATTCAAGCAGCAGCCGTGCTGTCTGGGGGCTGAAGAGCTGCTGATGAGTAGTCAGGCCTCCAAATGCATCGCTTGTCCCAAAAGTGGGAGACGAGACCCTGCGAAAAGGTTCACCAACCTCCCAAGCCTAGTTGGATGGCAGCTTCGGGGATTATTTAGGCGCAAGTTTAGCTATCGACTGAGGGATCAGCCGACAATGATGCCTTTGGATTTGCGTTCCTTCTCACGCTCCAGAAGCGGGATCTTCTCGCCAGTTTCGACGACTTGAACGCCGAGATCGCCAATTTTGGCGAAGCTGAGGCCTTTGAAGCAATCGACTTCGGCAGCCAGACGGCTGAAGACATCCTCAATGCTGTGGAGACCGTTTGAGCCGCCGCAGGCAACAACGAGGTCGCGCAGGATTTCCCAGGTGTCGCGGGCATTGCCAGGGGCATTGACTGCCTTGTTCAGGCGCTGAAGCCGTCCGGTGACGTTGATCATGCTGCCACGCTTCTCAGCGTAGGCGTTTCCAGGGAGCACGACATGGCTGAGTTCGGCACTGGCATTGGCCAAAATGTGAAGAGAGACCAGGCAGGTGACTTTTTCGAGGTCGCGCTGTTCGAAGCCTGCCTTCAGCAGGTTTTCGCCCAGGGCAAGCACCACGCGAAGGCGGCCACGGCTCATCAGTTCGGTGATGCCGGCGAGCTTGGATCCTGGCTCTGCGCCGAGGATCTGCTTCGCGCCGGTGGTGTTCGGGTTCAAATCGTCAGCCCGGAGGTAGTTGTCAGCGCCACCCGTGCGCGGAACCACATCGACATTCTCAGTGCCGAGCGTTTTGGCCAGCTGCTTGACGAAGAAAAGCTCCTCGTTGGTCATGCGGGCGCTGGCAATGATGGCGATTTCATCGCCTTTCACGCCTGCTGCAGCGTCTGCCACGGCCTGGATGGCCTTCTTCCAGGAGGTCACGGCATGTTTGCCGGCGGTTTTGACCATCGGATCAGTCAGGCGAAGCTCGCTGTTCACGAAATGGAAGTCCAGACGGCCCTGGTCGCACATCCACGTGGAGTTCACGTCGTTGTTATCGCGCGGTGTCTGGCGGTAGATCGTGTCTCCACGAGCGCCGATTTCCATGTTGCAGCCGCGTCCGCACTTGGTGCAGATGCTGTTTGTCTCGGTGAGGAACCACACACGCTGCTGGAAGCGGAAGTCGGTGCTGGTCAGGGCGCCGACAGGGCAGATGTCCACCGTGTTGAGGGAGTAATTATGCTCCAGGCGCTTGCCTGGGTGCACGGCAAGCGTGGTGTAACTGCCACGCTCGGTGAAGCCCAGCACGGGTTCGTCGGCGATTTCAGCGGTGAAGCGGATGCAGCGGCTGCACATGATGCAGCGCTCGTCGTCGAGGCGCACACGGGGGCCGATATCGACGTTTTTGGGCTTTTTGACCTTTTCTTCGCGGAAGCGGCTTTCACCACGACCGTGTTCCACGCTGAACTCCTGCAGGCGGCACTCTCCAGCCTGGTCGCAGATGGGGCAGTCGAGAGGGTGGTTGATGAGCAGGAACTCCATCACGCCTTTGCGGACTTCCTGGGTCAGCACGCTGTCCGTGCGGATGCCCATGCCTTCCGCCACGGTGTTGGCGCAGGCGATCACCGGGCGCGGCATCCAGCCGATCTTCGGCATGCCGTGCTCGTCTTTTTCAGGTTCCTGGCCGGGAGCTGGGCGCGGTGGCATGCCCATTTCCACCAGGCACATGCGGCAGTTGCCGGGAGAGGAAAGCTTGGGGTGATAGCAGTAGTGAGGCACTTCCTTCTGCACCTGCTTGCAGGCCTCGATCATGCGGGTGCCTTTGGGGAACTTGTACCACACGCCGTCGATCTGGACGTTCACGAGGTCCGCCGGCGGAGGAGGTGCGGCAGGAGCAGGAGCAGCTTCAGGGGCAGGCATGGAGGGAGAAAGGCAGAATCGGAAACGAGTATCGGAGCCGGAAAGATGGCGGCAACCCGATTTTGTGAAAAATTTCACAAGCTCGCCATGCCCGGGGAAATTCGCTGTGCCGCTGGCAGCGTGGCTGGAAACAATCTCCTCGCCAAAATCATCCCTTTGCTGTCTCCTGCCCGCTCTTCAGCCATGAAACGCTTTCTTCTACCCCTGTCCCTGCTCGCAGCCCTCGTCACTTGGACCGTGCTCGCGGCCGATCCGGCGGCCAAGCCGGCTCCGCTGAAGGTGCTGATGGTCACAGGCGGCTGCTGCCATGATTATGCCAACCAGAAGATGATCCTGGCCGAGGGCCTCAGCGCCCGGGCCAATGTGGAATTCACCGTGGTGCATGAGGATGCGCCGAAGGGCAAAGACGAGCGCGAGCACCGGGTGAGCATCTATGAGAAGGAAGACTGGGCCAAGGGCTACGACGTCGTCCTGCACAACGAGTGCTTCGGCAAGGTGACCGACGTCGCCTTTGTGGAGCGCATCGCCAAGGCGCATCACAACGGCGTTCCTGCCGTCATGCTGCACTGCTCGGCTCACAGCTACCGCGCCGCACAGACCGATGAATGGCGGAAGTGTGTCGGCCAGACCTCCATGAGCCATGAGAAGAACCGCGACCTGCTGGTGAAAAATGTGGCTCCCGAGCATCCTGTGATGAAAGGCTTCCCGGCGGAATGGCTCGACCCCAAGGACGAGCTCTACAAGAACGAGAAGCTCTGGGAGAACTTTGTTCCCCTGGCCAAAGCCTACGGCGAAGAAACCAAGAAGGATCACGCCCTCGTCTGGGTGAACACTTACGGGAAAGCCAAGGTTTTCGGCACCACCATGGGCCACAACAACAGCACCATGGAGGCTCCGGTGTTCCTTGACCTCGTCGCCCGCGGGCTGCTCTGGGCCTGCGGCAAGCTGGGCGAGGATGGCAAGCCGCTGCCCGGCTATGGCGCGACCCAGAAGTGAGTTCCCCGCGCTTTTGGTCATGCTCACGCTCGACACCCTGAATCAGCACATCGGCGAGGAAAAGCTGCGTGCCATGGTGGCCGCCTTCTACCGCCGGGTGAAAGTGGACCCGCTCATTGGTGGCCTCTACCCGGCGGATGACTGGGAGGGGGCTGAAAAGAGGCTCGCGGACTTCATCATCTACCGCTTTGGCGGCCCGCCGACCTACCTGGAGGAGCGTGGACATCCCCGGCTACGCATGCGCCATCTGCCTTTTTCCATCGGCCTCGCCGAACGGGACCAGTGGCTCAAGCTCATGGGCGAGGCCATGCGCGAGGTCGGTATTTCCTCTGAGGCTGCGGAGGTGGTGATTCCCTTCTTCGCCCAGGTGGCCGACATGATGCGCAACCGGCCGGAATAACGGCCCGGTTCACTCCCACTGGCTGCCTTTGCTGCCCACATAAGCCATGCTCAGCCCTACAATGATGTGCGCCAGCAGCACGAAGGCCGCCAGCTCTGCGGAGACCAGGCTGGACTCCGTGACCTTTTTCACGGCCTCGTAAAAGGCCGTGTCACTCATGCTGCGGAGGCTGCCCGACCAAGCCCAGAAGGCTGCGATGAAGGGGTTTACGGCTCCTTCGATCCAGTCTGGCAGGCTCAGTACGGCGCCTGAGAGCGGCAGTTGGAAGCCCACGAGGTAAATGCTCAGGATCGTGGCCTTTTCCGGCGTGCGGCACAGGGCGCTGATGCCCAGGCAGACGCTGGTCATCGCGGCAGAAACCAGCACCAGCAGCACCAGCTTGGTCAGCAGGTCTCCTGGTAGGCCGCCTGTGATCATGTCCACAAAGATTCCCATCCAGATGCTCTGGGCCAGCACGAAGACGCCGAGGAACATCACCTTGCTGAGCAGATAGGCACCCGTGCTCAGGCCTCCCAGCTTCTCCCGCTCCAGAATGATGCGTTCGGAGGCGATCTCGCGTGCGGCGTTGTTGCTGGCCATCAGGGTCACCAGGATCACCTGCAGCATCACCAGTCCGCTCACCAGGCCGCCTGCGTTGAGCTGCTCCACTAGGTGCTCGGCCTTCTGCTGCATTTCGTAGAGCAGGTTGCTGTCCGCCCGCTGGCTGAGCTGTTTCAAGGGCTTGATGCCATCCAGGGCAAAGATCACCACCAGCAGCGGAAAGCCGAAGAGCATCGCCAGATGCAGCCAGACCTGCCCGGCATCACGGCGGAAGATGGTCCAGCGGCGGTTCAGCAGGGTGAACATCTGGCTGATCATGCCCGGAAGCTCCTCTGGAGCCGTCGTTTCCGGCTCCTGTGCACCTTCTCCGGGGGGCTGTGGCTGCGGCGGAGCGGCTTCAAGCAGCATCTTTTCATAGTAGTCCCGCTTCTTCTGCCAGGATTCCCCCCACGCGGAGGCCTCGCGCTGGGTCAGGCGGAGGTAAACATCCTCAGGATGATCCACCGTGAAGTAGTGGGTCAGCAGCCGGGGCGGCCCATGATAGACCAACCGCCCCTGATACATCACCAGCACGCTGTCAAAGGCCTCCAGGCTGGCCAGGCTGTGAGTCACATTCACCACAAGGCGACGAGGGTTTTCGCGGGACAGAACCTTCAGCAGATCGGTGATCTCGCCCTCAGACTTCGGGTCCAGGCCACTGGTGACCTCATCACAGAGCAGCAGGCAGGGATTCGTCACCAGCTCCAAAGCGAGCCCCAGCCGGCGTTTCTGTCCTCCAGAAAGCACCTTCACCCGCCGGTCAGCCAGTTCCGTCAGTCCCGTGAGAGTCAGCACTTGATCGAGCTTGGGCTCAAATTCCTCAGTTCCTGGCAGCTGGGTGCGCAGCGCCATGCTGTTGGCCACACATTCCTCCACGGTCAGCAGGTCATGCGCCACGCTGAACTGCGGCACATACCCCAGCTCACCAGGGTGCAGGTCCTCCTCTTCTTTCAGATCCCTTGCTTCCCACTTCAGTTCGCCATCCGTCTGCTCCAGAATGCCCGCGATGACCTTCAGCAGGGTCGTTTTGCCGCATCCTGAGGGGCCCACGATGGCCATCAAGTGCCCCTGAGGCACGCTGAAGGCCACCTCACGAAGCAGGTGCAGGCTTTCCAGTTCCGATCCTGGCGGCGGATCCACTTCCAGACCGATGTTGAGCGCTTCGAGCATGGCCCCAGATAGGCCAGAAGGCTCGGATTCAGGCAAGCAAGAACCTTGTGCAGCTGGTTCGCGTGCAGAGGCTCCCGTTCGAAGTGCCCTGGCGGGCTCTGAAAACGGACTCATCTGAAAGGATGGCTGGCTACGTAACCGTTGTTTTATCGCCCTTTCGATGCCTTTTACTTCCGCGACCATGAAGACGCTTTTCGCCACGCTCACCGCCATGTCCCTGCTTGCCTCTGCTTCTGCTGCCGATCCCGCTCCTTCAGGAAAAATCGAGTCCGCCGTCATCGGTGGGGGCTGCTTCTGGTGCGTGGAGGCGCAGTACAAGATGCTCAAGGGCGTCCAGAAGGTGGTGAGCGGCTATGCTGGCGGACACGTGGACAATCCGACCTACCAGCAGGTCTGTGAAAAGAACACGGGCCATGCCGAGGTGGTGAAAATCGACTACGATCCTTCAGTCATCACCTTCAAGGACATCATCGACCTGTTCTGGCTGGCTCATGATCCAACCACGCTCAACCGCCAGGGCAATGACGAGGGGCCTCAATACCGCTCCACGATCATGTATCTGAACGAGGAACAGAAGAAGATCGCCGAGGCCTCGATGGCCGAAGCTCAGAAGGAAATTCCAGAAAAGATCGTGACGGAGATCGTGCCGCTGAAGAAGTTCTACCCGGCGGAAGACTACCATCAGGACTACTTCGCCAACAACCCCTACCAGGGCTATTGCCGTGTGGTGGTGAGCCCCAAGGTGGTCAAGTTTCGCAAAAAGCTGGAGGAGAAGGCGAAGCTCAAGGCGGAAGCGAAGTAAGGTGTTCAGCGACTCTGCCCAGAGGAGCTTTGCATTGGCATGGAGGAGGGTTTGTGACACTCTTGTCCCATGCGTCGGCCCGGCCCAGTCCTGCTTTTGATCCTCCTCGCCGGGGTGCTGGCCTGGTGGCTGCTGGCGGGGAAGGGTGACTCTGCGGTAATTGAGGGTTCCGATAAGGCTGCGCTGCCAGAGCAGCGCGGTCCTGCGCAGCCCGCCACCGCGCTGGAACAGCCGAAAAAGCCAAAACCGTCTCCCGCTGCTGCACTTAACGATACAGCCGGTGATCGCTTCAAGCGTGCCTACATGCTCACCCTGGACCAGGGCGCACTCGCCCTCATGGAAGTGCAGGATGTGGAAGGTGATTTTGCCCCCAGAAGACGGCGTGCGGAAGAGTGGTCGGGCATGCTGCGCTGCCGGCTGATGTCGGCCGCTGGCGCGGTGCTGGCGGAGGAGCTGCTGCCTGCCCCGGATCATCTTTGTGCAGTTCTCGACCCGAAATCAGGAACCTCCAAGCCAGTGTCCTACACCGTGGCCGGACCGGTGGTCTTCCAGGTGCGCCTGCCGCGGGTGAAGGAGGCGGTGACTCTGGACATATCACGCATCATCCAGCCCGCCACCCCTGGCGAACCAGGTCTGGAAGGCCGGATTGGCTCCATTTCTCTACCCCGATCATGAAAACAGGGTTCTTCATCACGCTCAGCTGCCTCTGGCTGGCGGCTACTCTCGGGTTCGCCCAGACCTCCAGCCTCACGGTTGTGGAGGAAAACGGCTCCCGGGCCACTCGCCTGAACCTGGTGTTTCTCTCCGAAGGCTACACGAGCGGCGAGATGCACCTGTTCGCCACGGACGTGCAGACGGTGGTGGACTTTTTGTTCACCAAGGAGCCCTGGCTCCGCTACCGCTCCTACTTCAACATCTACCGCATCCAGATCGCCTCGAACGAATCGGGGACCGACAACGGCGAGGCTGGAGGGCAGCGCGACACCTATTTTCAGACCGGCTTCGTCACGCCTGGCATCGAGCAGCTCAACACCATGAGCAGCACCGGCAGCAGCCGGGCCTACAGCCTGCTGAACAAGCACGTGCCTGAATACGATCTCCCCATCATTCTCATCAACGACGCCAAGTATGGCGGCAGCGGCGGGCCGATCGCCCTGGTTTCGACACACCAGGACAGCGCGGGCATCCTGGAGCACGAAGTCGGGCACTCCTTTGCCAAGCTGACGGACGAATATGACTTCAACTATCCCGGCTATCCGGCCACCGAGTTCCCGAATGCCACGGCCAAGACCCTTCGCAGCCAGATCCGCTGGAACGTGTGGATTGATCCTCTGACACCACTGCCCACGCCGGAGCCCGATTTCGAGAATTACGATCCCGACTACCCTTACGACCTCACGATCGGGCTTTTTGAAGGGGCCAACTACCGCGCTTCCGGCTGGTATCGGCCGCACGAGAATGCGCTGATGCGCAGCCTCTTTGAAGAGCCGGGCAGTGTCACGCGCGAGGCCTTAATTCTGACATTTTACAGCAAGGTTTCGCCGGTGGATGGCCAGAGCCCGGCACCGAACCTGACGATGTCCAACCAGCAGATGCTCACCTTTCAGGCGCTGACGAAGATACCTACTGCAGGCGATCCGCTGTCGGTGCGCTGGCTGAAGAACGGGGTGGAGATTTCCGGGAGCAGCGGAAGCACGCTGCAAATCCCCAGCACCAGCCTTGGCAATGGCCGGCATGTGATCAAGGCGGTCGTCCGGGATGACACACCCTGGGTTCGGCGGGATCCCACCCGCCTGGTCGAGGATGAACTGGTCTGGAATGTGGTGCTGTCCAACCAGACCGATCCGACGATTCTCCAGCCCATGCCTGCGAGCCGGGTGCTGCCGTTGCAGGATACCTTCACGGCAGATGCCACGGCGACGGGCAGTGGTCCGGTGACCTATGAGTGGCTGAAAGACGGCAAGGCCTTCAAGCCAGCGGTTTCGACGCCACAGCTTTCCGTGCCGGTATCGGTGCTCGGCAGTGCCGGCAATTACACGGTGAAGCTCAGCAGCCAGGGCGTGAC
>CALDGV010000098.1 GCA_937941745.1 uncultured Prosthecobacter sp.
GATTTGAGAATCCAAGGTTTACCAACCCTTCTTCCAACTCTCCACGGGCCCTGGCGTGCCCCCTGGCTTCATGACAGCCGTGTCATCAAGCGGAGTTCTCTGGCGTGGACTTTAAAAAGCCTATCGCTTCGAGCAAAGTCCGCCGGTCATCCGTGAGCATGCCTCTGCCATGAGCTTTGCGCTGGGCAGCACACCACCGCCAGAGCACTCCTTGAGCAGATTTGGATGGGCGGAAGTGACCGTGCAGGGAATGAAACTCACGAAGAGCTTCATAGTGACGGAGCCAGGTGGCGTTGTGAGCCGGCTTGGGGCCACGCTGGTCTGGCCTGGGACGGAAGACCGGGGAACTGTCCGGCTTCCAGACGAAACCGAGCGCATCCAGCCTGGCACGATGTTCAGGACTGATCCTGCCCTTCCGGAAGGCCAGGCGCTGCTTCTCGACCCAGCGCACCAGGCGCAGGTCTTCTGACCAAGTTGATGGGACGCGACTGTGGCCGAAGCGTTGATGAAAGGCCTTGAGGCGAAGGAATTGATCCTCCCACATCTGCGCAAGGTGCTCCTGGTAAGTTCTGCCTGGGCTCGAAGGGTTGGCCCACTCAAAACCGATGGAGTCCAACATGGCAATCCGCTGAGGGCTGAGGGCGCCTTTGCGGCAAAGATCCCTCTGCGAATAGCACCAGGCACAAAGCTTGGCCACTTCGGGGCGCTTGTTGGGCACTCGCACATGGCCATGCTGCTGCCTGAATGCAGCAAGTTCGGCAAAACGGCTCTGCCACAAGGCCGTTCTGGCAGGAGATTCCCTCACAGCACCAGGACGCCTTTTGCGTGAAGGACGGGCAGCAGGCTTCCAGTCAAAACCCAAGCCTTCAAGGCGCTGGATGCGGTCGGGGCAGAGCCGGCCCTGACTGTGAGCCTTGCGTTGATCTGCAACCCAGTTGGCCAGGGAAAGATCTTCCTTGGAGTCTTTGGATACCTGGACATGACCGTGGCGCTCCTTGAAGGCCGTCAACCGGATGAACTGGGCCTCCCAGCGACGCCGGTTCCACTCGTCACGCGCCATGCCATCACGACCAGGTGACTCCCATTCGAATCCAATGGCCTCCAGCCGGGCGATGCGTTCAGCGCTGAGCCTGCCCTTGTGGTAAAATTCACGCTGAACATCCCGCCAATGGCCGAGGACCGGGTTCTGCCCCTTGGTCACGTTGGCATGGCCATGCTGCTTTTGGTAGGCACAGAGTTCCGCAAACCGCTGCTCCCAGAGGTTGATGAGATTTTGTGCCGGAGCACGAGTTGTAGGGAATGGAGGCAGATTAAAACGCGAATCGGGCTTCCAAACAAAACCCAGGGAATCCAGCCGCTGACGACGGTTGTCGGGCAGGCGCAAGCGCCGCGCCTGGTCCCGCTGAAAGGCCACCCATTCGCCCAGCTTGCGGTCTTCCTCCCATTGAACCGGCACGTGGCAGTGGCCAAAACGCTCTTTGAAAGCAGCCAGACGCTCGAACTGCAGGTCCCAAAGGTGCTGGTTCCACTCATCGCGCGACATGCCATTACGACCAGGTGACTCCCATTCGAATCCAATGGCCTCCAACATGGCAATGCGTTCAGCACTGAGAGTGCCCTTGCGGTGAAATTCACGCTGAACATCCCGCCAGTGGCCGAGAACCCGGTTCTGAGTCTTGGTCACGTTGGTATGACCATGCTGCTTTTGGTAGGCACAGAGTTCCGCAAACCTGGCTTCCCAAAGCTCCTTGAATCTCGGGGAAGAT
Source organism: uncultured Prosthecobacter sp. (assembly GCA_937941745.1). Classification (GTDB taxonomy): domain Bacteria; phylum Verrucomicrobiota; class Verrucomicrobiia; order Verrucomicrobiales; family Verrucomicrobiaceae; genus Prosthecobacter. Next base: position 1,767 of record CALDGV010000098.1, read on the forward strand.
CTTCTGCTTTCACCAGAAGCAATGTCTTCATCAGGCTCCTCGGGCGGGAAAGGGCAGTCTTCACTCAGGTCGATGCCAAGATCCTGAAGACGCTGCTGACGTGACAAGGAAAGCCGTTCCAGACGTGCTTCATAACGCTGGCGAAGCAGCCAGTCAGAGACCGGATGAGGGCCGAGATTTGAGTGCCCATGAGCTCGGATAAAATCGGCGAGCTGGTTAAAGTGCCATTCCCACTCGGCATGTTCCGCGAGAGCCTGCAGGTGCTGATGAGTGCCCGAACTTCTCATGAAGCCGAACCCTAGCTGCGAGCCCGCAAATGTGGCAAGCCCGTTATCCTGACGGCTCCCGAGGCATGCCCTGTTGGATACCATCTGGGCGAGTGACCAGCCCAAGATTGCTGGCCGCGCCTACCCTTGTCTCCCTGCATACCTCCTTGCTGAGGCTGACCACCTGACGGGCCTGCTCCTCAGAATTTGCAGGCCCTGCAGAGATGTCGGTTCAGCGAGGGAACTGCTTCAAGAGCAGGGCTTCAGCGGTTTTGAGGCGCTGCTGCAGGGCAGGATCGTCAGCATGATTGCGAGTTTCAGACGGATCCTGCTCGGTCAGGTAGAGCTCGCGGGCGACGACGGCTTTTGTCTGCCAGTCACGCCATTCGGTGTAGCGGACTTCAGCCGTGCGGACGCTGTAACCCATGGCTTTGGGCTTCTTGTCGGGCTCGCGGTCGTAGTAGGCCGGGCGTGGGTGCTGGGTGTAGGCGGCAGGCTTGATGCTGGCTGCAGGGTCCGCCAGCACCGGCACGAGGCTGGAGCCATCCAGCCCGTCGGGCTTGGGCAGGCCGCAAAGGTCCACTAGAGTGGGAAAGAGGTCCACCAGTTCGGCCAGAGCATTCGTTTGGCACCCGGCCTGGGGCTGGCGAAGGTCGCTGATCAGCAGCGGAACGTGCGCATCGAACTCAAAATCGGAGGTCTTCCCCCACAGGGAGTGCTCACCGATGTGGTAACCATGATCGGCGAAGAAGACGATGATGGTGTTGGCAGCAGCACCGCTGGCTTCCAAGGCATTGAGCACCTTGCCGATCTGAGCATCCATGTAGGAGATGTTGGCAAAGTAGCCATGGCGCATCTCCGCGGCCTGTTCCGAACTGACGGGCTTCTGCTTGGCGGCGGGCCCCAGGACTTCGGTGCTCTGATGGAAGGCGATTTCAGGCGCTCCCTCAGGCCGGGCCGAGTTCAGCGGCGGCAGCTTGGCACGGTCGTAGAGGTCCCAGTATTTCTTGGGTGCATTGAAGGGGGCATGAGGCTTCCAGAAGCCGACGGCGAGGAAGAAGGGCTCGTTTTTGACCTGATCGAGCACACGCAGGGCCTCGGCGGCCACACGGCCATCGTAGTAGGCTTCATCAGGCACATCACGGCAGTCGGTGATGTTGGTGGAGGGATAGCCACGATCCTGGTTCAGCATGGCCAGGTTTGGCGGCAGGGTGCCGGTGACCTGAGGCTTGTCATCACCATGATTGGCATAGTGGAGGAATTCATCCGCGCTCCAGGAACGGCGGTCTCCCTTTTCGGCGGTGTGCCAGTTGTGGAAGATCTTGCCGACGCAGCGCGTGGTGTAGCCGTGCTCCTTGAACCAAAGCGGCAGCGTGGTGACCTCCGGATTCAACTCGCGGAAATGGGTGCCGTTGTTCCAGAGACGAAGGGTGTCGGGACGGCGTCCGGTGAGCAGGGAGGAACGTGATGGGTTGCACACGGCCTGCTGGCAGTAGGCGCGCTGAAACTGCACGCTGCGGCGGGCCAGCTTGTCGAGGTTTGGCGTGAGCGCCGTCGATCCATAGCAGCCCATCTCCGGGCGGAAATCATCCGCCATGATGAAAAGCACGTTCGGACGGGCGGCGAAAACGGCAGAGGCGGCGAAAACGGTCAGGAGCAGGAGGCGGAGCATAGCTGGCCACCCATCACGATTCCAGCCGTCGCGAACTATCAGCGATCCTCCGTCATCTGCATCAGCCAGGCTCACGCGCATCCGCTGCACAAACCCTGCTGGCATTTCCTGGCATCGAAGGCAGGTGTGCAGCGTAATTCCTGCCACCTTGAACTTTCCCATATCTCCTTACGCCCAGGCCGCCCTCATCATCGTGGGTCATGGCTCCACCGTGAACCCTGACTCCAGCGCCCCCACCCATCTGCACGCCGACAACATCCGCCGGCGTGGCATCTTCCGCGAGGTGGCCTGCTGCTTCTGGAAGGAGGAGCCCAACATGCGGGAAGTTTATGAGTCGGTGGACAGCGACTGCATCTATATCGTGCCGAACTTCATCAGCGAAGGCTACTTCTGCCAGCAGGTGCTGCCCCGGGAACTGCGGCTGAGCGGTCCGGTGACGGAGCGGGATGGACGTCACATCCGCTACTGTGACCCGGTGGGCATTCATCCCAACATGACACGCCTGCTGCTCCAGCGTGCGCATGAAGTGGCCCCAGGCGTGCCGCGGGAGGCGACAAGCCTCGTGATCGTCGGCCACGGCACCAACCTGAACGAAAACAGCACCAAGGCCATTCAGGACCAGGTGAAGCTCATCCGTGAAGGCGGCTATGGCTTTGCCGAGGTGGTGGATGCCTACATGGAGGAAGCACCCTTTGTGGCCGAATGGGACAAGCTGACGACCGCGCCTAACGTGGTCGTGGTGCCTTTCTTCATCGCCGACGGACTGCACAGCTTCCAGGACATCCCAGTGCTGCTCGGCATTGAGCAGGAAACCGGCAAGGCGCTGAGTCAGATGGATGTCTTCCGCCACAATCCGATTCCTCTGCGCGACAGGCAGCTTTACTACAGCCAGGCGATCGGCACAGAGCCCCTGATGGCCGAGGTGATTCTGGACCAAGTGCGGGACTTTGATGCGCGGCATGGCCTTCCCAAAGTGGCTGAACATGCCTCAGACAAGCTGCTGAAGGCGCTCGAAGGCTGGCTGGCTGAAGGAATCGATACCATCGGCCAGGTGCGCATCCTCCAGCAGCAGGGTCATTTCCTGCTTCATCACCTCGAAGACAGCTTGGCGGAACTCCAGGAACGCCACCACTCCGCCGAGGATGCGCGGGAGATCGCCCGCTACGATGCTGCGGGAGAGTTTCGACCGATCAAGACGGCGCCAACTCTGAAAAAAGGATGGCTGCTGGAACTGCCCAGCCTCCATGAAGTGCTCCAGGCCCTGGAGTTTTTCTATCCTGCCGCCGTGGGGATGGCTGCGGCGCAGCAGGCGGGGAGCCTGCAACCAGTGCCTCTGCGCGCCCTGCTCGGCAGGCAGACAGGGATGTATCGTTTTGCCAACAACATCACCGATGAGCAGGCGG
>CALDGV010000099.1 GCA_937941745.1 uncultured Prosthecobacter sp.
GGTCACGATATTGGAGGATGAGCAGAAGAAGGTTCTCATCCCAGCTGGCATTGTTGGCTGCCGCCTCTGTGTATTCTTTGACACACACGGCTCGCTCCCCGAGCGCCCGGTTCAGCATCTCCATTTTCTCAAGGGCGATCTGCTCGCGGGCGATGCCGTAGTTCCTGCCTAGATTCAATACCACGACGGAAGTCAGCACGCCAATCATGGAAACCGTGACAATCATCTCCGACAGCGTGAATCCCCGGGCGGCTTCCTGGCTTCGTTGCGCCAGCGGCCGCTGCATTTGGGGTTGGGGATGACCCGAAGACGTCATGGTCTGTCTCAGTAGGGGATGTTGCCGTTGGGACCAGTCAGCACGGCCTTCGTCATGCTAGTGATGCTCGTGGGGAAAGTGACGGTGTAGTCCTGCGGCATGTACAGGCTGACGCTTGCCTCCGAGTAAGCCAGGTAAGGCCGGATCAAGTCGTATTTGGCGGCGCTGGTGGTGGCAGCGTTCCAGTTCAAGCCTGCCTGGGTGCGACCCACGACCTGAATGTAGGTGGACATGGCCAGGTTCAGGGATTCCGCCCTCGAGATCGCCAGATTGCGCTCGCTGTCGCTTCTCATCCGTGTGATCGAGGGAATCGCCAGGAAGGCAATGATGCCGATGATGGAGACACAGGCGATCATTTCGACCATCGAGAAGCCTCGGCGCCGTGGCTTAGGTGGGGAGGTAGGGGGGCAATTCATCGTCTGCTCGAAGTCATTCGTTGTTCAACTGCACCGTCGGAAAGCTGCCGTTTTCCCAGGCAGGAAGCGTGAGGTACTGCTTGGTGCTCTTCAGGGCCTTGCTGTAAATCCGGTCCGTGCCGGTGGTGAACTCCAGGAAATGATCCGCCGTGCTCTGGTCCAGATAGCCATTCCGCACATTCACATCGCTGGAAGACGGGTTTGGAACGAGCAGGTTAAGCCGGGCGGAACTCGTTCCCAGATTGTTGTATTCTGTTCTCAGGCTGGACAGGCTCCGCATCTGAGCCGTGTTTCCAACCCGTGTTTGAGACATTGCCCAGGCAGTGACTGCTTCGTTCAGGGCTGCCTGCTGCTGTCTGGCCACGATGCGGTTGGCATCTCGCGCACCGTTGGAGATCGAACTCAGCGCCAAGGCCGACATGATGCCGATGACCGCAATGGTGAAAATTGCCTCCACAAAGGTAAAGGCCGGTAGGCCAGCCTTGTTGGTGGAGGGAATAGTCATAATCATGAATACTTACTTAATTCATAATTATTATATTATCTATATTAATTATCTGCCAAGGATAAAATGAGAGAAATAAGCAGCTTCGCGTGGTTCGCAGACGGCTTGCTGCCCCCTTCGTGGCCAGCAGAAGGAACCCAAGACCACCCGTGATGATTTCAAGGCCGGTCTATGGGCGGTTGGCTAAATGAACTCTAACCGGCTTTCGCGTGCTGGCTATGCCTCACTTTAAGCTCATGATGAACGCCTTCACGTCGGCGAACTCCTGAGGCTTCAGGATGAGGTTCATGGGCGGCATGGGGGAGATGCCGAGCTTTTCAAAACCTTCGGCAAGCTTGGCGTTCGGATTCACGAGGCTTTCGAGGATATAGGCTTCGTCTTTGCGGCTGGCGATGCCATCCAAGGCGGGGCCAACAGCGCTGCCCTGGCCTTTGAGAATGTGGCAGTTTTTGCAGGCGGCCACGGGATGTTCCCAGAAGATCTTTTCACCCTTCTGCGGGTCTCCGGCGAGCTTGTTGGCGTCTTCCTCGGCCTCGAGGATGATCTCACAGAGCTTCACGTCGTCGAAGTAGGTGTCGCCCTTGCCGACGTGGAGGAGGTTGATGCTGGCTTTGGGACGGTCCTTGCTGTTGAAGATGACCTCGACTTCCGTCCAGTCTTGGTTGCGGTTGATTTTGGGGGAGGTTTCGGCGCGGCCGATATGGTCGTTAAGGCTGGCTTTGCCACGGAAGGCATGGGTTTTGATCCAGGCGCTGAGGCGGTATTCGGTGTTCGGCTTCAGGGGCACGTCGGCGAAGAAACTGGTGTCGGCGTCGTCCCGGGTGATGACGCGGAAGCCGTGCTTGCCGCTGTGGACCATTTTGGGGTCGATGACGATGCCCCACTGGGCACCTTCATTGCCCGGGCGTTTGCCGTAGTGCCGGACTTTCCAGCCGACGGGGGTTTTCTTGTCAGCGGCCAGTTCTTCAAAGCCGGGGTTCGGCAGCAGGTTCGGGCCTTCCTTGTAGTTGAGGGCACCGTGCTTCTTCCCGAGCATTTTCGCGGCCTCGGCCAGCCATTCGTCGTTTTTGACGACAGGATCGGAGGCGAGCTTTTTGACGAGGGTTTTGATCTCTTCCGTGGTAGGGAAGTCTGCGAGCTTCACGAAGGCGGCGAGGCGGGTGTTCAAATCAGGATCGGAGAAGACACCGGAGCCAAAGAAGAGGTCCTGCGCGGCTTTGTCGGCTCCGAGAGCACGGATGGCGTTGCGGCGGAGTTTGGCATCTTTGGAGATGAGGGCGGCCTGGTGGGTTTTGGCATCGAGTTTACCTTGGGCTTGTTTCACCCAAAGAGCATGGATGTCCGACAGCTCGGACAGGTCAGAATGGTCGGTGCCATCGACGATGCGCTGCTGCTTCAGGAGGCGGCTGTAAAGCGTGTTGGTGTCCTTGGCGGCACCCTTCGCTACAATCCGGTAAATCCGCCCACGGCTGTGATCCCGCAGTTCGTTCTCATGCGCACCGCCGACCCCGGTCGTCGCCACGAAGCCGCCGCGTTCTTTGCTGGGTGTGGGGTTGTGCTGGATGATGAAGTTTTCGAAATCGGCCACCCACACCGCGCCATCAGGACCGACCTCGGCATGAACCGGGGAGTTCCATTCATCGCTGCTGGCGTAAATGTTGAAGGCATCGAGCGCCTTGTAGCCGGCGCCGTCGGGCTGCACGTCCATGAGGGACACGACCTTCATCGTGGGCTCGCAGACCATCGCCATGCCTTGGAAGCGCTTCGGCAAGGCATCGCTGTAGATGAAGTTCGAGCCCGCGGCGGCGGTGTAGCCGCCGAAGACGTCCACCTGGCGGAAGTTCGGCGTGATGGTGTGGCAGGTATCGACGACGTTGATCTTCTTCGCGGTCATGCCACGTGAGCCTTCCGCGTAGGCGGTGGCGGGGATGCCGCCGAAGAAGATGGGGGCGCCGTTGGCGGTGCCGCCGAATTGGTCGCCCGCGTCGTTGGTGCTGTGCGCCCAGGCGTTGTTAGTGAACTGGTGCAGGAACTCAATCGCGCTGCCGTCCGGCTTGAAGCGATAGGTTCCCATCGAGAAGTGCTGCTTTTTGCCGCCGACCAGGCCTTCGATGCCGCTGTAGCCGACGCAGCCGTAGATCCAGTTGTCGAAGCCGTAGTGCAGGTTGCTGGCCTGCGCGTGCGTGTCCTTGATGCCCCAGCAGTCGATGATCGTCTCGCGCTTGTCGGCCTTGTCGTCGCCATCGGTGTCTTCGAGGTAGATGAACTTCGGCGGCGCGGCGATGATGATGCCTTTGCGGGCAAACACGATGCCGGTGGGGAGATTGAGCTTGTCGGCGAAGACGGTGAACTTGTCGGCCTTGCCATCGCCATCGGTGTCCTCGCAGATTTTCACGCTGTCCTGGCCCTCGCCCTTCTCGCTGACGCCGTGCGGATAGTCGCGCGTCTCCACGACCCAGCAACGCCCGCGCTCATCCCACGCGAAGGCGATGGGCTTGGCGATGTCCGGTTCGCTGGTGAACAGTTTCAATTCGCAATCGGCAGGCACCTGCGTGCGCTCCATGCTGCCTTTCACGCTGAAAGGCTTTTGGAAAGTCAGCGCTGTTTTGCGCTTCTCGTAATTGGCCACCTGCGGGTGTTTTTCGCGCTTTTCGGTCTCGCGCTGGGCCAGGAATGCGGCGTGGCTGGCCTGGCGTTGTGCGGGCAGCGCCTTGAGGATGCGCTCCTTCAGTTTGGCAGGAGTGGCATCATGCCACCCATCGATCAGAGTGCCCGCTTCTTTAAAAAACGCCACGAACTCATTCACTTCCACCGTGCTGGTGTTGATCATTGCGTCGTAGATGGCCGCCGCGTCTTGTGGCACATCGGCACGCTTGGGAAAGTAATCAAACCAGATCGCATCACGCCCGAGATCGCGCATCGCCTCGTGCAGTTTGCCCACGGCGGTTTGTTCCTTGCCTTCAGGATCGAGGTAGAGCACGCGAATGGGGCCGGTGGTGGCGGCGTGGGCCGTGATGGCGGCGAAGAGAGCGAGGATGGCGGCTTTCATGGTTGTGAGGTCAGTGTCGCCGAAAACAACGCGCCTTGGCGAGGCTGCTGTGCTGACATCTTTTGGGAGGAATCGGCCGCAGCCGGTGATGAAAAAAGGATGGATTGCGAGGTTGGCTTTTCGGGTGATGACGGCATCGTCCCAGCCCGTGACCGACTCAAAAAAACTGCGCCTGTTTCTGTTCCTCGCCCCGCTGCTCAGCGGGATCATTTTGGTCTTTGCGTTTCCATGCTGGAATTCCGACCTGGCCGTGTGGGTCTGGCTGTTTCCGCTGCTGGCGGTGCTGTGGCCGTGGCGGGATGCGGAGGGCGTGAAGGTGCGGCCGTTCTGGCGCGGGTATCTCGCGGGCCTGGCGTTCTTTTTGCCGAATCTGTTCTGGGTGCGGCATTCCTCGCGTGTGATCGGCGGCGCGGTGGATGACTCGTGGGTGGGCTGGGGGCCGGAGCTGATGGGATTTGGCGCGGTGATCGGTCTGTCAGGATACTGCGCGTTGTATTTCGG
>CALDGV010000100.1 GCA_937941745.1 uncultured Prosthecobacter sp.
GCGGTGATGGAGAGCGCGTAGTCTTCCGGCAGTTTGCCCTGGCTTTGGATCATCTTCGCCACGTCTGTGCCGTCGATGAACTCCATGACGATGTACAACTGGCCTTCAGAGGTCTCGCCAAAGTCATACACATGCACGATGGCCGGGTGGTTCATCTTCGCCATCGTCCGCGCCTCGTTCTTGAAGCGCTCGACGAACTGCATGTCGTTTTCACCAGCCTCAGGTGGGAGAATTTTGATCGCGACGATGCGGTCCAGCGACTTCTGCCGCCCCTTGTACACCGCCCCCATGCCGCCCTGTCCAAGAATGCTCAGAATCTCATACGCGGGCAGCATTTCCTGCAAATGCTCCGGCGTCGGCGGCTGCCAGCGCAAGTGGTTGCCACCCGTGGTGCGCTGGTAGTTCGTCGGTGTAGGCTGTGGAGCAGAAGGATCGTCAGGCATGGCGCTTGAAGGAAAATTTAGGGCAGGCTAGCGCAAATGCCGAGCCGAAGGCGAGGAAAACTTGGATGCTTGAGCCTCTGATCAAAACGTGAGTGCGCGTGAATTCTCGCGAATGCTGTCAGGGCGCAGTGGGTTCGTGCTATTTCGTACTCATTCGGGTTCCTTTTTTTCCCATCTGCGTGTCATACATGCCCACGACCCGCGTCACTGAGTGGGAAATGAATGGAACGCGCCCTTGCCGACCAGCTCGAAGCTCTGCATCCCGACGCCTTTGGCTGGGCGCTGCATTGCTGTGCGGGCAATCAGGCGCAGGCGGAGGACGTGCTGCAAAACGCCTATCTCAAACTCGCGCAGGAACGCGCCTCCCACGACGGCCGCTCCAGCTTCAAGACCTGGTGGTTCGGCGTGATCCGCCTCACAGCGCACGAGGAGTTTCGACGGCAGCGCTACCGCGAGAGTCTGCCTGCCAGGCTGCTCCGACAAATCACCGGCGACACCAGCGACCCACGTCCTTGCCCTGCACGGCAGATGGATCTCGACGAGCAGTCCAGGGAACTGAGACAGGCCTTGAGCCAGCTTCCCCCCAGGCAGAGCGAAGTGCTTCACCTCGTGTTCTACCAGGATCTCTCCATCCGAGAAGCGGCCACCATCATGAACATCAGCCTGGGCTCCGCCAGGCAGCACTATGAACGCGGCAAGGCACGCCTCCGCAGCCTTCTCGAATCCTGCCAAGCCACCCACCATGAACCTGCCTGACGAACCCGGCCTCCGCTCCCGCTTTCAGCATCTGCGGCAGATGGAGCATGAACAAGCTCCTGCCTGGAGGCTGCCCGAGGCCCCTGTGCCAGCCCGGCCGAAAAGCGCTGCCAAGCTCTGGCTGCCCGCTGCGCTCGCGGCCGCCGCCTGCCTGCTGCTCAGCCTGCTGATCCTTCGTTCGGAATCCGCGGCAGACCTGTCCGAACTGCCGGAGTTTTTTCGGACCGACGGCGGGCCGCTTTTTTCCACCGTGGGCTCCAGCCCGGCCGGGAGTGACTTCCTGCTTCCGACCCATCTCACCATCCAACTGCCATGAAAACCCTGCTCTCCGCCCTCTGCCTTCTGATGATCTTCGGCTCTCAAGCCATGGCCGGCCCGGAAGCCTGGCTTCAACCTGGCGTGCTGACCCCGGAACGCCTCACCGAACTGAAGAAAGAACTCAACCTGAGCCCCGATCAGCAGGAGAAGATGCAAGACATCATCAGCGCCGCCCGGGAGGAAGGATCTCCGCTCGAAAATGAGCTGCGTAACGAGCAGCGCCGGTTCAGCGGGCTGCTGCGCCAGCGCGACACCACGCCCGAAGCTGCGAGCCTGGCACTGGCGGATCTGCTCAAGGCAGAAGCTGCGGTGAAACAGCTGCAACTCCGCGCCCTTTTGCAATTGCGTGACCTCCTCAGCCTCGATCAGCAGAAAAAGGCGCTGAAACTGACCCCTGAAGCAGCCGGGCGGACTGAGGATTTGAGCCTCAGGGTCAAACAGAAGGCTGAAAAGCTGCGCGCTGCCGTGGAAAGCCTGGGCATCAAGCCCACCCGGGCGATGAGCGAGCGTGGAGCGCAGATCGAACGTCTCATTCAAGAGGGGAAGTGGGCTGCTGCTGAAGCGGCACTGGACCAACTGAGCCGGGAAAGCGGCGCCGATGAAGCGGAGAGCAGCGAAGAGATCGACTTTGCCCCTTTCGAACCTGGCAGCACCGACCTGGAAGAGCTGCGCCTCCGCTATGCCCGTGTGGAAGAAAAAGCCCAGCAGGTCATTTCACTGCCGTTGGTTCGGCAGTTCCTGAAGGCCAAGGCAGCCTTTGAAGCCGCCAAAGAAGCCCAGGATGCGGAAAAAGTAGGCCGCATCCTCACCTGGGCGGAAAAGCAGCTCGAAAACTTCTGACCTTCCGCGCCGATGCTCCGCGTCCTGTTCCTGGCAGCCGCCGTTTCAGCCTGTGCCCAGGCCCTCATTCCGGAAGATGCCTCCCAGCGTCTTCGCTTGGCGATGCAGCTGGCCAGGGAGCACAACAACCCGGAACTGGTTCGAGAGGTCGAGCAGGCTGGCCGTCAGATTCGATCGGGACTGAATGCAGGTTCAGAAGCGCTTTTGCAGTCGGTCGAGGCCAGGGTGGGCTTGGACCCAGGAGGTCGCAGCATGGCAGGCCAGCCCATTTTTCATCCCACTCCGGGAATGGAGGCCAGGCTGAAGGAACTGCACGCCGATCTGGCTGCAGCGATGCGTTCGGAGGATGTGGCCAAAGTCCGTTCAGCCATCTCCCAGATCACGGAAACCTTGGGATCTCAGGCGGGTGTTCCCGATGCGCGGCGTCCGGGCCGGAGGGCGCAAGGGCTGCTTTTGCAGGAATCTGAGGCGACAGAGCTTTTTGTGGAAGCCTTGAAGTCGGAAGGATCCAGCCTGCGCCAGCTCATGGATGGAAAGCCGCTGCCCAACCAAATGCTGCGTATTCATGGGGACATCCTGAGGGCCGTGGCAGACATCTTTCCCTTGGCTGAAAAGCATGTGCCCCAAACCCTGCCCGACCTCACCCGGCTAGCAGAAGGCACGGCGAAGGTTCTTTTGAACCTCCAGCAGCCCGACGGCCATTTTCCCTTTCCTGATCTGAGAGGGAAAAACATACGGTTCGGAGCCATGATCGAGCGTGCTGTCGCCACAGGCAGGGCAGAAGTGCGAGAGGGCTGGCTGATCAGCCCTGATCCAGACGGTGGATCGCAGTTTGACACCGGCGTCTGCGGCACGGCCCTGCTGCGTGCAGGGAAGGTGTTTCATCAGGAAAGCTGGCTGGCGGCCGGACTGCGTGCCGCCGACTGGGCAGCCGGCCAGAAGTGCTGCGCGAATTTCAACTACAACGCCTTCTCCATCTCCCTGCTGGCCGAGGCCTGGCGCGTGACCCGCCTGGAACCTTATCGTGCCGCAGCCCTGAAAAAGTTCCGCCTTGGCCTGGCACCAGGCCAGGCGGCGAATGGACGCTGGCTGGATCCTCACAATGCCCGGACGGTGTATCACGTGATCATTCTTCGCGCCCTGGGAGACCTGGCCAGCATCGTCGGCGAGGAGCGTGACGAGGTGGACCGGGTCACCCAGCCGGCTGTTCAGGCGCTGCTGGATGAGTTTGATGCCATGGGCATCACCGTAGAGGCACTGCCGGAGCTGCTGAGGCTTTCACAACTCTACGCCAGTGACCTGCGCCTCAAAGCTGCAGTGCAGAGCATGGCCTCCTCACTTGTGGAAAAGTGCCGTGTCGAAGGCCGCCGCCCTCGCATGGGGGCGCAGCCGAACCAACTGGCCGTGCTTCCGCAGGTTCGCTGATCAGAATTCAATCTTCAGCCTTGGCGGCGGCTGGAGCTTGATGACCGGCTGCTCCGAGGCAGGGTCGCCGCCTTCCTCCGGCCCCACCGGCACGGCACGGCGGATGGGTGAACCATCATCGTTCACCGGGCGGGCGCGGAGCACAGGCTGCTCGGAATTGTAGGGGTCCGCGCCGATGATGACCTTGTCCTGAATGCGCACGGGATCGAGGTGGGAGAACTTGCTCAGGTCAGCAGGCAGGACAGTTTCACCGGCGATGCTCAGAGAGGCGTTGAAGGCCACGAGGTCCGCTGAAAGGCCGTCGCCAGTATGGACATTGCAGGTGGCGTTGAAGGCCGTGCCCGGGCGCAGGTATTCGAAGTAGGTGTTGCGCACGGACTTGGCGGTGCCGTCGGCCGCCTTGATCTTCTCGTAGCAGAAGTCCGTGGCGCGCAGGCCGCTGGAACGACAGATCTCCACCTTCTCAGCCGAGTCCGGCGGGCTGAAATCACGGGCCGTGTGACCTTTCGTGGAGGCATTGATGATGTCTGTCCAGATTGGCAGGGCCAGCTTGTTGGAGAAGGCCTCGGGGAAGATGGTCTTCTGCTTGTCAAACCCCACCCAGACCCCGCAGGTGACGGCGGAGGTGTAGCCCATGAACCAGAGGTCCTTGAATTCATGATGCGTGCCGGTCTTGCCCGCAGCCGGGAATTCACCCAGGCCATATTCCTTGGCAACAGCGCCCGTGCCGCGGTGGAGCGCCTCATCCAGGCAGGTGTGGGTCTGCCAGGCGGCGATCTCATCCATGGCACGCACGGGCTGAAGGCTGGCTTCATCGAGCTGGAAGACCGTCTTGTCATTCGCATCCGTGATGCGCTGGATCAAATGCAGGCCGGCCGGGCGGTTGCCGCCGTTCGCAAAGCAGGAATAAGCCAGGCACATCTCATCCAGCTTTGCCTCACTGGCGCCGAGGCAGGTGGAGGCGGCATCACGCAGAGGTGAATTGATGCCGCTGTTTTTGACGAAGTCCTTGAAGCCAGGCCGGAGCAGGCCGCGCTCCAGGGCCACCTGCTC
>CALDGV010000101.1 GCA_937941745.1 uncultured Prosthecobacter sp.
TGAAGCTCGTGAGCTTCTGGGATGGCGAAACGCCGCTCGCCTGCCTCACCTACTACGCTACGCATCCGCAGAGCTTCTATGGCAAAGGCGATGTCACCGCCGAGTTCGTCGGTTTGGCGCGTGCGCAACGTGAAAAGGCGCTCAATCTGCGGCACATCCATTTCAATGGGGCGAGCGGCAACGTGGCCGCTGGCAAATACAACAACGGCTCGCCCGAGGCCCGCTTGGTGCTCACGCAACGCATGGCCGATGGCATGAAACGCGCCTGGGAGGCCACGAAGAAGTCACCGATCAGTGCCAGCGATCTCAATTGGCGAGTCGAACGCGTGAAACTGCCGTTCGCAGCCAGCTTGAATCGAGAAGTGCTCGAAAAGACCCTCGCTGACACTGCGGCGAGTGATCGAGATCGCCTGAATGCCTCCACGAAGCTCGCGCTGCTGAATCGCAGCGAGGCCGGGCATCAGTTTGAGCTCACCCGGCTGCGTATCGGCAACGTGAACGTGCTCCACATGCCGGGTGAGCTCTTCGTCGAGTATCAACTCGCCGCGCAGCAGATGAAGCCAGACGCCACCGTCTGCATGGCCGCGTATGGCGACTACGCTCCCGGCTACATCGGCACCGAGATCGCCTACACGCAGGGCGGCTACGAAGTTCAGGCGAGCAGTTCAAATACAGCACCCACGGTCGAAAAAGTGCTCATGGATGCGATGCGGAGGCTGCTTCTGGATTGAGGTCAGTGTCTCACTTCCCGCTCGCGCTGCGCTCCGCATCAATGGGAATGATATCCTTCACCTCCCACACGGCCGGCTGGCCTTTGCGTTGCTTTGAGAGCCAGTTCAGGGCGGCTTGATGCACGATTTCGTGTCCGCCTTCAAAGATGGTCACGCGCGTGTTGCCGCTGGTGGCGCGGAAAAGAGGCGTCTTGAGGCCATAACTCGCATCAGAGGCCGCAGGCGGCCAGCCCGGCGGCAGTTGCTGCGTGGCGTAGAAGGTTTGAATGCCTGTCGCATCGAGTCGTGCTTCGGATTTCACCACGGCATTGTAGCAAAGCAGCGCATGATCGAAGGGCACGCTGCCTTTTCGCCCGTCATGAATGCCATGCGCAATGTCCAGTGGCACGGAGGCCGCATTCGCCAGACAACTCTCCGGCGAGCGCTTACATGCGTCGGCATCGTCCTTCGCTGGCACCTTGCCGAGCGCCGCGACGATGTTGTCAGCATAATGGTCACTTTTCGCGTTCTTTGTGTGCTCCGCATGCCACCGCGCCACATCGCCGATGCCGCACCAGGCGCTCACCCCGGCCCAGATTTCGGGATGACGTCCGGCCATGAGCATCGCCATGTGTCCGCCACCGCTCACTCCGATGAGGTAGATGCGCGCCTCATCCACCGCCGTCTGCTTCTTCGCCCACTCCACGGCCTCCACCACATCCTGCACCGCGCGATCACTGCCCAGCGCCTGCGGCGTCCAGTTCGGTCCGCGAAAATCCGGATGCACAAAGGCCCAGTCCTGAGCGATGCACCACTCCGCATAAACAACATCACCACCGGCTGAGGCGAAGTTGCTGCTCCAGGTGTGCAGTCCGACGAGCAGCGGCTTTTTCTCAGACGAGGCCGGAGCAAACCACATCGCTTTTTGCATCATGCCGTCGCTGGCCGGGATCTCCACCTTGGTGACTTCTGAGGGCCAGTTCTGAGACAGGGCAGAGATTGTCATGCTGAAAAGGGACAGAAGGATTCGAATCATGGTGACGCAAAACGGCTGCAAGCAGCGTTTGTTTGCCTGTCATGAAGACCTTTGTCGCCCATTTTTCTGCTCTGAGCTTCTTCCAGAGTCGCTGCGTAAAGCTTTTCTGCCTGTTTGCCGCGTCTTTTCTGGCGACATGTGTGCAAGCTGCCCAAATCGCCACTTTTCGGGCAGATGTCACCCCACCGGTTGGTGCGCCACTGTGCGGAGGGCTCGTCAAGCCAGCCTCAGGCGTCAGTGAGCCCTTGCTGGCTCTCGGGATCGTTTTGTTGAGCGATGAAAAGCCGATGGTGCTTTGTGCGGTGGATTATTGCGAGATCCGTGGGGATGATCATATCCATTGGCGGGAGGTTTTGGCAGAAGCAGCAGGCACTTCGGCGGAGCGCGTGGCCCTGCATTCCCTGCACCAGCACAATGCGCCGCTTGTGGATCAGACAGTTCAAAAGCTTCTTCCAGAGGTCGGCATTCTCGATGCTGTGGCAGCAGAAAGCTCGCTGCGAAATGTCGCCAAGGCCATCCAGACGGCCTTGAAGAATCCTCAGCCTCTCACTCATGTATCCGTGGGTGAAGCCATTGTTGAACAAGTTGCAGGGAACCGCCGCGTCCATGTGGTGAATGGTAAAGTAGGAAAGATGCGTGGCAGTGCTTCCAAAGATGAAGCCCTCCGCGCCCTGCCAGAAGGCCTTGTTGATCCCAAGTTGAAGACCGTGAGTTTCTGGGATCGTGAAAAGAAGCTCGCCGCCCTGCACTACTATGCGACTCATCCGATGAGCTACTATGGCGACGGCATTGTGAGCCACGACTTCGCTGGCATCGCTCGCGAAAAACGCACCCAGGAGGACGGCGTGCCGCACATCTACTTCACCGGCTGCGGCGGCAACATCGGTGCAGGCAAATACAACGACGGCAGCCCTGCCATGCGCTCGTTGCTGGCCGGCCGCATTCATGCTGCCATGGTCGCTTCGGAGCAAAAGATGAAAATGGCCCCCCTGACGAAAGTTGATTGGAGGCATGTGCCGGTGGTTCTGCAGCCGGATCCAGAATTTCCCGAGGAACGCATGATGAAGCTCCTGCAAAACACCGCCACTTCCACGACTCAGCGCATCACAGCGGCGCTGCGGCTCGGATTCATCCGTCATCGCAAGCCGATTCCCTTCACCAGTCTCCATCTTGCCGATGAAGTGTGTCTGCTTCACCTGCCCGGTGAAAGCTTTGTGGAATATCAGCTTTTTGCCCAGGCGCAGCGACCTGATGGTTTTGTCTGCACGGCCAGTTATGGCGACGGTGTGACCGGCTATATCCCTCTGGAGCACTCCTTCGTCGAAGGAGGCTACGAACCCTCGCAGGCCTATGCAGCTCCAGGTTCCGAAAAAGTGATGAAACAAACCATCTCAACCCTTTTGAAACCATGACCATGAAACTTGCCATCCTATCTCTCCTCGTCACTGGGGCTGCTCTTGCTCAAGGCGATCTCAAGCAGCTTCGCGCAGGCATTGTCGGCCTTGATACCTCTCATGTTCCGGCGTTCACCAAACTCTTCAACAACCCGGGGGCTGACGGTGATCTCGCGGGCATCAAGGTAACCACGGGCTACACAGGTGGCACGGACATGCCTGCAAGTGCAACGCGTAAGGAAAAATTCACTCAGCAGCTTCGGGAGATGGGCGTGGAGATCGTGCCGAGCATTCCGGACTTGCTCGCGAAGGTCGATGTAGTGCTTCTGGAGAGTGTGGACGGCCGCATCCACCTTCAAGAAGCGCGGGAGATCTTCAAAGCCGGCAAGCCCGTCTTCATCGACAAGCCGCTCGCCGGCACGCTGGCAGAGGCGATTGCCATCGTGGAACTGGCGAAGAAGCATGGCGTGAAGTTTTTCAGCAGCTCGTCCTCGCGTTTCGGCGCGGAAATGG
Source organism: uncultured Prosthecobacter sp. (assembly GCA_937941745.1). Taxonomy (GTDB): domain Bacteria; phylum Verrucomicrobiota; class Verrucomicrobiia; order Verrucomicrobiales; family Verrucomicrobiaceae; genus Prosthecobacter. The sequence continues at coordinate 3,654 of CALDGV010000101.1, forward strand.
CCGCATTGAAGACCAACGCTGATCTCGGCGAGCTCCTCGGCGCTCAGACTTGGGGGCCGTGTTCGTATCAAGAAGGCACGCCGGACTTTTTCTTCTACGGCATTCACGGCGTCGAGGCGCTCTACACGCTTATGGGCACCGGTTGTGAGACTGTGTCACGCGTGAAGGCTGGGAATCACGACATTGCCACCGGCGTGTGGAAAAATGGACGAGTAGGCGCCTATCGCGGAATCGTGAAGGGCAAGGCGGACTTCGGTGCGGTGGCCTACGGCAGCAAGGCCATAGGACAGGCAACAAAGGCTGTAAGCTATGAGGGGTTGTGCCGGCAGATTGGTAGATTTTTTCGCACAGGTCAGCCACCCGTGAGCGCCGAGGAGACCCTCGAGATCTTCACTTTCATGGAAGCTGCTGACGAAAGCCTGCGTCAGGGAGGCCGGCCGGTGGCTCTTGGCGAAGTGTTGAACAAAGCCCGCGCTGAGGCTGCAAAGCTGCTGCAATAGAATCGGGATGTTAAAGTGGTTTTTGACAGATTCCTCGTTCGGTAGGGGTCAAAAGTTCGTCTTCGTTGGCTTGCTGCCGTTTTTTGAGGAAAGCTCGATCCAGTCGATTTCGACCGCCTGCTCCTGCATCGGAAAATAGAGCCGCACAATGCCC
>CALDGV010000102.1 GCA_937941745.1 uncultured Prosthecobacter sp.
GTATTCACATGCCCTGAAGGAGCGGGGAACAGCCAGTCATCGGCGGGAGTGCCGTCGGTGGAATTATTGGTCACCAAGGCCCACTGGAAAGAGGTGCCCAGAGTGGGCACCGGATTCGGATTGCCAAGGGTGTCGCTGTAAACCCAGATGTAGGCCTGCTCACCCAAATTGAACAGGTTGGCTTGTGACAGCTCGGTATTGCTGGTGGTAAAATCGACCTCGAGAACGGCACTATGGGCAACGATGCCAGCGGACGAATTCCAGCCGCTCGCTGGCGGGGCATAGGCACGATCAAAGGGTTTCCAGTTCGTCATCCAATCGCTCATGTTCCCAGATGTGGGAATGAAGGTGCCAAAGGATCCCAACTCGAAGAAGTAGTCGTCATCGAGATTGGCTCCGGTGGAATCAAAAAGGTAATTGGCCGGATTGATGTAGGTGCCCCAATTGATCGTGGTTGCCTGGGCCGATGATGCCAGGGCAAGCAGCGCTGCGGCAAGTCCTGCAAGAGGGAAGCGGGACGACAGTTGGAAGGGAAGTTTCATCTGATTAAGTTATGATTATTGTTGTAATTAGTAAAATTGTTTGTTTCGCTTTCTTGATTTCACCCCTTTTGTGCCCCGATGCAGTTGCCTGGCCACTGCACGGGCGATGAGGGTTCGGGGCTCGGTCATGGGGTCCAAGGCAGCGGCATCACGTAGTTTGGTTTGCCAAGCTTGCTGGTAAAGACCAAGCCGCGCATGGCTTTGAATAGCTTAAGATCGTTCTCGTTGGTGAACGTGGCGTTGCCTTCATTGATCCACTGCGACAGGGCGCTGGCGAGGTAGAGGAAGTGGGTGTCGTAGCCTTGGGCGTTGAACACGAGGTCACCCTTCCACAACTGGAACCGGTCAGCGCTGGCGCTGGTGCGGGCTCCGCTGAACCCGTTGGCGACGGTCATGCGGCGCTCGTTGGGGCTCTGGTCGATCGGCCAGCCACCGCCGATGTAGTTGGTGCCAACCTTGAGCGGCACGGCGAAGTCATTGGCGCGGACGATGCCGACGAAGGACATGGTGATCGGGCTGTTGCGTGGGTGGACGAAGAACGCACCGGCTTCACCAGGGCTGAAGATGCGGGTGCCTGCGTCGGCCTGGGTGGTGTCACCTTCGAGGACCCAGCGGCGCTGTCCGGCGACGGTGGTCATGAAGATGATATCGTAGTTGTTGGCCAGCGGATTGAAGAACATCAGGCGGTCAGCAATGGTGCTATTCGGCCCGGCGACGAAGTAGGTCTTCGGGAACAGACTGTTGATCGTCCAATGATTGCGCAGCACAATCCTGTCACCGACCAGACTTGCAGGCAGTGTGGCCTGGGTATTGTGGCTGGAGCCGGCGTCGATGGCGATGGTTGTCGCTGAGCTTAGTGATTCATCAACGTCGAAGCGGTGGCCCTCATTGTCACCGTCGGTGACTTCGAGGAACGATGGCTCGCCGGCCCTGATCACGCTGGTGAGCGGCACGAGGCCGGCGGAGGTGGCGACGTTGATGGTGTTGCCGCTGACGCTATCGACCACGCCGCTGAACAGTTCCTTCTGCACGTAAGGCATCGAGAATGTTTCGCACTGGACTGGGAATGCGCGCTTGGTCCAGCCGAAGACTTCGGTAGTGCCGCTGTTCGGCGTGCCTGTGAGCGTCACCTGGAGGCGGACAAAGCCGTGGTCGGAGCCTGCGAACAGCGGGTCAAGCTCGAGGTTCGGGTAGAACACCTTCTCGGTGCCGTCGCCATTGGCGGTGACGGTCGGAGTGAGCGTGGAGGCGACCCAGCCGGATGGCGACTGGCTCAGCTCGCGCAGCACTTGCAGCGTGTAGGTGATGTCTCCCTGACCGCCACCGGCGCGGCGGCTGTAGAAGGCCTCCACTTTGCCGTCGCTCGCATTGGCTCCGGCATTGAGACGTGTGCAGAACGCAGGTGCTGGCTGCACGCCGCTGGCAGGGTTCTGGCAGAGTGCGTATTCGACCACGTTGTTGAACGTGTCGGTGTCGCCGTTCTGCGTCGCCCCATTCTGACCGTTGAGGCTGTTGATGGCCTGCCAGTAGCTGAACGTGGCCGCCTTGGCCCCGACGAAGCCGAAGTCAATGGTGAGGTCGGTGTTGCTGTCGGCCGCGTTGTCCTGATCGGCGCGTGAGCCACCTTCGCTCGTCGCGTCGATCGCCTCGGTGCCGGGTGACAATGTGAACACGATGGAGCTGATGCCACTGGCCGCCGTGCTGGCTACATCGATGCCGTTTTCATCACTGAGGTCATCAGTGCCGTTGTCCACACCAGCTCCCGGGATGGAGTTCCGTCCGGCGAGCGGAGCGGCATTGGCGAACTGCGTGGCTGGTATGTGGATGAAGTAAGCACCTGGGCGCAGATTGCTGAACAGGTAGTTGCCGCCTGTGGTGCTGGTGGTGGCGGCCACCGGTGTGCTAGTGCCCACGGTGTCGCCCTGCTTGTAGAGACGCAGGGTGACGCCGGCCACGCCTTCGCCGTCGTCGCCCACGCCGTTGCCATTGTGGTCGATGAACACGAAGTTACCGACACCGACGGTTGGCACGAAGCCGAAGCCGATGGTCTTGTCGCTTTCGCCATAGCTGAGCGTGATGAGCGGGCTCTTCGTCGGCGCACCTGCGCCGTTCTGATTGCCGTTGTCATCGCCAGCCTGGTTGTTGTCGGCGAGGTCGGTGTTCGTTGATGAAACAGGAGCGCTGGACGGCGGTGTGTTGATCTTCACGCGATACAAGGCGGAGCCGAGACCGGCGAACTCATAGCTGCCGTCAATGTCAGTCGTCGTGGTGGCCACGATCGTGCCATTGAGCAGTGTGAGCTGCACGGTCACATCTTCGAGGCCAGCTTCGCTCGGATCCTGGATGCCGTTGTCATTGCTGTCGATCCACACCACACCACCGAGTGTGGCCGGACGGAACAGACCGGCATCCCATGAGCCGTCGGTTTCAGTTGCGTCGATGGTGGTCTTGGCGGTGCGACCGGTGGTGGCGTCAGCATCGCTGTCGATGTTGTCGTTGGTGCCCTGGTCGGCCTTGGTGAACGCGAAGCCCGGTGGCAGCTCGAACGACACGCAGTAGTCACCAGGGGTGAGGTTGCTGAAGGTGTAGAACCCGCTGTTGTCGGTGACCGTGCTGCGACCGGTCGGTGTGCCCGAGCCGTTGAGCAGATAGACGGTCACTCCGCCGATGCCCTGCTCG
>CALDGV010000103.1 GCA_937941745.1 uncultured Prosthecobacter sp.
CGTCACCTGCGCGCCCGACGCCATCCCACCCGCGCTGGTGGAGCAACTGCGCGAAGGCGGGCGCATGATCATCCCCGTCGGCCCGGAAAACCAGGTGCAGGAGCTGTATCTGCTCGAAAAACGCGACGGCAACATCGAGCAGCGCTCGATCCTGCCCGTGCGCTTCGTGCCGATGACGGGGAAAGAGAAGGGTGCGCCGTGATTCTCAGGTGCGGAAGAAATTCGGAATCATGGAGTTGTGGAGCATTGTATTCCATCACTTCACCGATTCCGCCCCGCCCCGCGGCTCCAGGCAGACGACACGACCAGCAGCGTTGCGAGCGTAGATGCGGCCGGCGGCGACCACGGGAGCGGTCCAGCATTTGCCGGGTAGCACGGTCTGGCGCAGGACGATGTCGAGTTTCTCAGAGTCCGGTCTCACGATTAGGATCTCGCCTTTGTCGCAGAGCACGAGGTAGTCCGCTGTGGCGATGATTCCGCCGGTGGTGTGCCCCGGCTCACGCCAGCACTCGCGGCCGGTGGCCCACTCGATGCAGACAAAGGCCGTGGGCTTGTGCGTGGTGCCGTTCAGTCCGTAGAGGTGATCGCCGATTTTGACCGAGGGATTGAAGTAGTTTTGAAAATCCTTCCGCTCCCACACCGTGTCCCAGCCGCCATCCGCACGCCGACGCTTGAGCGCCGAGCCGCCGATGGAGCTAACCAGGATGTCCGCACCATCGGTGACGGGGTCGGTGGCGTTCAGTCCCTTCCACGGGATGCTCCAGACCACGCGGCCATCAGCGGCGGCGATGCCGGAGAGGGATTTGCCGAGAAACAAGGCCAGCACCTCTTTGCCGCCAAGCAGCTCCGGCATGGGCAAAGGCGTGGAGTAACCAGTCGCCGCCGGGCCGCCCTGCCACACGGTGCTTCCATCGCGTCGGTCGAGCGCGACACCGCAAGTGCCAGCGTTGAGAATGACGAGATCGCCATGGCAGTAAGGCGATCCGGCAAAGTGCCACTCGGGTAGTTCCAAGGTGTGATCGGCTTTCAAATCGCGCTGCCAGATCACCGCGCCGGTTTCAGGATGCAGGGCGAATGCCTGCCCCTGCTTGCCCAGCACATAAACCGCGTCGGCCGTGATCGTGGGCGTCACGCCGGGACCGCCTTCGTAATACTTCGCGTGCAAATCCGCCGTGTAGGCATGTTTCCACAGCATGGCACCCGTACGGGCGTCGAGACACCAGACGATCTCTTTTTCATCCTGGAAGCCCATGGTATACACGCGCCCGCCGACGACGGAGAATGACGAGAACCCGATGCCGACCTCAGCGGTCCACACCTCGTGCAGCGACGACACCGCGCCGAGCTTCTCCACGGTCTTGCCATCAAAGTTCGGGCCGCGCCAGTGCGGCCAGTCGGCGGCGGAAACCGATGTCAGACCGGTCAAGAAAAAGACCAGGAAGCGGTGATGAAGAGAAAGCATGAGCGGGCAAGGATCGGTGAGGAAAGAAGAGTGCCGGCCAGGATTCACGGCGCGAACCACATCGAGAACACATCCGCATCGCGCAGATCGAACTTCAGCCGCACCGGTTTTCCAGCGAGTGCCGAGACATCGCTGCCGGACTTCCAGTGGATGACGCGGTCAATGTCGTCGTAGGATTGTGCCACGCAGTCCTCCAGGGTGAAGCCCGGGATGGGCGCGCCGTTTTCATCCTGGATCTCCACCGCCACATGACCAGCCGCGCCGGTGGAGAAATTCAGATGCAGCGCCTTGCCGGCGAAGGTGAGCGGCTTGGTGATCATGCGTCCGCCTTCGTAATCCGCGTGTAGGGAGGCAAAGCCATCGAGTCGCAGCGTGCAGCGCTCCACGAGGTTCACGCCCTGGCCGTAGTGGCGCTGCACGAACATGGACAGCTCGGATTTGCCGGTCTGGACGAGGCCGCAGGCGGGATAGTTCGCGCGGCTGGTCCAGTTGCGGAAATGCAGGCCGGGACGCACGAAGCCTTCCATGAAAGTGCGGTTGTAGAGGCCGGAGCCCGAGCGGCTGGTCATGAGCACGGCCTCGGAGGTGTCTGCAAAAAGAGCGGTGTAGGCCTTAGCGTCGTCAGCCATGTATTTCTTCGCCTGCTCATCCAGCGAGGATTTCCCCTGCATGAAGCGCGCCGCGGTGGCGATCTCGATGTGCGGCGCGCGGAAGTAGGGCTGCGTCTGGCTGACGTAAATGTGGTCCACCAGCGGGCGGTCGCACTTCATCATCACGGCAGGCGTCCAGTTCAGAAAGTCGGTGCTGGTGCTGCGGCTCACCCAGCGCACGCCTTTCGGCTGCCAGGTTTTTTCATCGGTGCCGCCGCCAGTGAAGACGCGGAAATACGCCACATAGCACTTCTCCTCCGCCGACCGGAAGGCGACGTTTTGCGAGTCGAACGCGCCCTTGGTCAGCACCGGTTCCTCGCGCAGTTTCTGCCACTTCAAACCGTCCGCCGAGGCCCATGCGCGCAGGCCGCCGCTCTTGCCGCCGAGGCCGGAGAGCGCCTTGTAACGTTGCTCCGGCGGCGTGGCTGGATTCGTGTCGAGAAAGGGCGCGAAGTTGTGCGTGGCGATGGGATCGTTGGCGAGCAGGATGTTGTTGTCCTTGGTGCCAAAGGCTTCGTGCAAACCGAGGTTCGGTTTCGTCCACACGCGACCGTCCTTCGACTCGGCGTAGCAGGTGTACTCGGTCTTGTTCGATGACGTGGGCAGCGTGGGCGTGCCGCGATAGTACATGCGGAAGAGCTTCCGATCAGGGTCATGCAGCACGGTGATGTAGCCGCTGAAGATGCCTTCCCAGGGCTTGTCAAATTTCACCGCCACGCTCACCGGCTGCGGTGCGTGCATTTCCAGCGTGGCCTGGTCGAGCTGGTCAATCAGCAGGCGATCCACAAACAACTCCCGCCGCGAGCCGAGCGCGATGGGTTCCGCCAGCGCGGAGAAGAGTGGCAGCAGGGCGAGGGCGTGGAGGAGCGTTTTCATGCAGGTGGAGAATGATACGGCTCCCTCGCGAGCTTCTTTGAGCTTTGAGGCGACTGTTTGCTGCGTGGATGTGAGTGCAGCCGCAGGAAGCCACCAGCAGAGGCACGACCTCCGAAAGCCACGCCACCAACATGCCTATAAATCACAAATCGCGCTGATTTGCAGCATAAGCCACGCCCTGTGGAATGGGCTGCATGATACGCCACGTTATAAAACCAGCCTGGCCAGACACCACGACCGCTCATCTCTTGCTCTTCACCCGCCTGATCATGCGCACCTTGAGTCTAAATTCAGCCACCGGTGTATTATGATCTGAGAGGACATTTTTCATCCTTCAAACCGTTCAATCCACCCATGCCATGAAGCCTGCAAAAAACAACAGCGCCACCCCAAAGGCAGCCGCCAAGAATGAGGCTGTGCCTGCCGCCAAGCCTGCAAAGAAAGCCAGGAGCGTCAAAAAGGCAGCCGCCAAGAAAATGACCGTGCCTGCTGCCAAGCAGATCAAGAAGCCCGTCACCTCCGGCAAGCCAGCGCGCAAGCGCCCGGCAGCGCCGCCAGTGCCACCGCCCGCTCCACAGTCGGAGATGGAGCTCACGGATGTGGAGATCGCCACGCGTGCTTACTTCATCTATGTGAGCGAGGGCTGCCCTCCTGGCCGGGAGATGCAGCATTGGTTGGATGCGGAAGCTCAACTTCGAGGGCAATGACGAAATGATCGCTCAAGCCATCACAACCACCCCAAAAGCCTTCCCACGATGAACGCAAATCCCGATCCGCAGCCCAACATGCCAAAGGCGTGCCACTTCACTCACATCCTGGCTCCGGTGGATTTTTCCGAAGCGTGCCTGCACGGCCTGTCCACGGCAGTCAGTCTCGCCAGGCGCAGCGGCGCGAAGCTCACCGTCATGCATGTGGTCAAGCACCTGCCTCACGGCTCGCATGTGGTGCTGGACGCCGTCGGCATCCAGCAGGACTGGGAGCGGCCGGAACGCGAAAAACTCGCCGAGTTTGTCCAAACCCATGTGCCGGGCGATGTGCCCGCGCGGCAGGTGGTGAGACAGGGAAAGCCATTCCATGCCATCGTGGAGGAGGCCCGCGAGCAAGGCTGCGACCTGATCGTGACCGCCACGCATGGCTACACCGGACTTGCCCATGTGCTCATCGGCAGCACGGCGGAGCGCATCGTACAGCACGCGGCCTGTCCCGTGCTGGTGGTGCGTGGGCGTGGCGGCAAACCTGCTGAAGAGCTGGCACCGCGTTGGATTCTTGTTCCCACGGATTTTTCGGACAACTCGCGCAAGGCTTTCCCCTTCGCGACTGCGCTGGCGCTCGAATTCGGAGCCAAACTCATTCTTGTCCATGTGAAACCCGGCATCCCCATGACCGGTGAGATTCCGCTGAACTTCACCCAGGAGCAGATCGATGCCGTGCATGCGCAGGCCGAGGTGCGGCTGCGCCAGTTCCGCACCGAGCACTTCAGTGAGCATCTTGATACCACCACGCTCGTCCTCGAAGGCAACGCGCACGAGTGCCTCATCAAGGCCGTGATCTCCGACGATCCTGGCCTCATCGTCATGTCCACCCACGGTCACACCGGCTGGCAGCACGCGCTGCTCGGCAGCACGGCCGAGCGCGTCGTCCGACATGCCACAGGCTCGGTGCTTGTGGTTCGCTAATGCCTCTGTTTCCCAAAGCAACCGCCTGATGCTCGAAGCCAATCTACTCTGCGCCGTCGGACCGATTTTTCTGCTCATCTTTTTGATGACCAAGAAAACGCCGATGCCGTCGGCCAAGGCGCTGCCGCTTGCGGCGGCGGTGACTTATGGAGTTCAGCTCGCGTGGTTTGGCGCGGACGCGACGCAGGTTCATGCCTCAGTTCTCGCGGGACTGCTGGTGGCGCTGACGCCGATCATGATCGTCTGGGGCGCGATCTTTTTCTTTCGCACCATGGAGCACTGCGGCGCGCTGGAGACCATCCGCGCGTGGCTGAACCATCTGTCACGCAATCGTGTGGCGCAGGTGGTCATCATCGGCTGGTCGTTCCAGTTTCTCATCGAGGGCGCCAGCGGTTTCGGCACGCCTGCGGCACTCGCGGCGCCCTTGCTGGTCGGCCTCGGTTTCCCGGCACTGAGGGTGGCGATGGCCTGCCTCATTCTGAACAGCGTGCCGGTTTCTTTCGGCGCGGTGGGCACGCCAACATGGTTCGGTTTCGGGCAGCTTGGCCTGAGCGCGGAGGAGTTTGGCGCACTGGCGTGGAAGACCGCCCTCGTCCACAGCGTCGCCGCCTGCGTGGTACCGGTGCTGGCCTTTCGACTGCTGCTCACTTGGCAGGAAATCGGGCACAATGCGCTTTTCATCGCACTGGCCATCTTCGCCAGCGTGCTGCCGATGCTGCTGCTGGCCAGGTTTGATGATGAGTTCCCCGCTGTGGCGGGTGGTTTGGCCGGTTTGATCCTCACCGTGTGGCTGGCGCGACATCAGATCGGCCTCACGCGTGAGGACGGCGCAGCATCCGCCGAATCCGCGCCTGCGACTCGTGATGTCATTAAAGCGCTCTTTCCACTTTGGGGCACGGTGCTGGTGCTGCTGATCACACGCATCCCTCAGCTCGGCCTTCGCGATCTCCTCACCGCCGCGGACCCCGCGTGGACGGGCTCACTCGGCCACTTGGGCATTTTTTCGATCAGTTCGTCCCTCGTGCTCAATCTGCGCGGCATCCTCGGCACGGAGGAAAGCTGGACCCATCAGGTGCTCTACGTGCCCTCGCTCATTCCCTTCATCTTGATCTCAGTGGTGGCGTGGCGCGTTCTGGCCGCCCCTGCCGGAACGGCGGGAAAAGTATGGCGCGAATCCTCCGCTCGCATGCGTCATCCGCTTCCCGCGCTGCTCGGTGCCCTGGTGTTTGTGCGCTTGATGATGGTCGGTGGTGAAAGCTCGCCCGTCATGCTCATCGGCAGCACGCTTGCCGAGGCCACCGGCACCTGGTGGCCCTATCTTGCTTCCTATCTTGGTGCGCTCGGCTCCTTCTTCGCGGGTTCATGCACGATTTCCAATCTCACCTTCGGCCCCATTCAGGACGCCATTGCGGCGCAGCGCGGTTTTGACCGCACC
>CALDGV010000104.1 GCA_937941745.1 uncultured Prosthecobacter sp.
TAGACGCTGACCTGGAAGCCGCGGCTTTCGACGTTGAGAACGAGGTTTTGGCCCATCACGGCGAGGCCGATCAGACCGAAGTCACTTTTTTTGCTCATAGATTTGGGGGCTGGAGCCATAAAGGGCCGGGGGAGGATGGCAAAGGGGAATTTGCTCATGGGGACCATGAGCCAGGCTGATGTGCAGCAGCGGACAGTTTTTGGCAGAATGGAAGATGCCGGTGGCTGGCGCCGTGCTATGGTCAGGCTCGAAACCTTTGACCTCATGGCTCAGATTACCTCATCCACCGGCTGGAGCAGCACTCCGCGCGCCTCCTTCCGTGCCCGGGAGGACTGGAGCCTGAAATGGTGGGTGATGTTCGCGGTGATCCTGTCGTTCGGCTTTCACGGGCTCCTTTATGTGAGTTTCGACAAGATCAGCATGGTTTTCGGCAGTGCCGCGAGGCCTGTGGTGCAGGAGAAGGTGCCTGAACGCATCAAGATCGACCCGCGCCTGCTCCAGGAGCAAAAAGCCATCCAGGAGATCCCCGAGATGATCGCCCCGGGCAACCAGCCGGACATCAAGGCCTTTGAGGCGAACCTGGACAACTTCGACAAGGCCCAGATGATCCCGGAAAACCAGGAGATCGACCTGACTCCCAACGTCAAGGAGGTGACCAACTTCCTGCGGCAAAGTGACCCGGGTGATGGGAAGACGCCCGGAGGCAGCCGGATGAACGACATGGCCGCCCTGCTGGCCCCGCAGTCTGCGATGGCAGCCCCTGACCTGAGCAGCGCCATGGCGAGCGTGCGGCGGGACATCCTTTCCAAGCCGGTCTCCGAAAAGCAGATGCTGCTGGATGCAGGTGCCCTGGAACCCAAGGACGGAGGCGGAGCCATTGATGCAGATCTGCTTGGTGAAGTGAAGAAGCAGGGCGTTGGCGATGCTGCCGGCACTCGGGTGAAGGGCTTCAGCAACCTGGATGACCTGCTTGGCGGAGGTGGACGCCTGGGAGGCAGCACGGCTCCGATCCTGATGCCGACGGACCTGCTTTTTGAATACGGCAGCGACCAGCTCGCCGAAGGAGCCCGCCTTTCCCTGATGAAGCTGGGCTTCCTGATTCAGAAGAATCCAGACAGCCTGTTCATTGTAGAAGGCCACACCGACAGCTTTGGAGGCGAGGAATTCAACCTCGACCTCTCCCTGCGCCGCGCGAACGCCGTCGTCGAGTGGCTCCGCAACTCTCTACGCCTTGGCACGGATCGCATTCAGGCTGCCGGCATGGGCAAAACGAAGCCCATTGTGAGCACGACCGGCACGGTTGAAGAACAGAGCCTGAACCGGCGTGTCGAGATCAAGGTCAGGCCGAAGAAATAAGGTCCGCCCAGCAGGACAGAAAGGCGGGGTTGACCTCACTGGCGGACAGTTGTAGATATTGCTTGTCAACACTGACTGGGGGCGTCCTGGTTTCGACGGGTAGTCTGCGGTCGGGGTGGCATGCCGAGGATGATTCGTTGGCCTCGTTAATCACCGGATCAAACAAACAACAGCAAACTCTAACGAGCTCGCTCTCGCGGCCTAAGCACCGCGACATCCTCGAGGCAATGTCTGGTAGCCTCGACGATGACACCACCAGACTGGCTGGCTGACCGGGCGACCGGGTCGAAAGCGAGATTCAACAGGACGCTGGGTGGACGGGATTCTGCTGATGGAAGCCCCAAACTGAGATCAAATCACCAGCTAAGCATGTAGAAGCTTCGGCTTACGGCCATTCGGACAGGGGTTCAACTCCCCTCGCCTCCACCAGTTTGATTTTCCAAAGGATTCATCTCTGGGAATGTGGGTTTACCAACATTTTCAATGTTTAGGGAGCCCGGGATGCTTCG
>CALDGV010000105.1 GCA_937941745.1 uncultured Prosthecobacter sp.
CGACGGATGCCTTTGGAAGAAAATGCCTGCTCGCCCGCAAGCTCGTGGAGAAGGGTGTGCGCTTTGTGCAGCTCTACGCGGGCACCTGGGACAGCCACGACTACATCGAACGCGCCCACGGCAACCTCATCCGTCAGGTGGACCAGCCCATCGCCGCCCTCATCGCTGATCTGAAGCAGCGCGGCCTGCTGGAGGACACGCTCATCGTCTGGTGCGGCGAGTTTGGCCGCACGCCGGACAATGGCGTGCGCGGCGGCACGGCCTACGGCCGCGATCACAATCCGAAGGCCATGACCATCTGGATGGCCGGCGGCGGCTGCAAAGCCGGCCACAGCATCGGCGCCACCGATGACCGCGGCATGGAGGCCATCGAAGAAGTGCATCATGTGCGCGACCTGCACGTCACGCTGCTGCGCCTGCTGGGTCTCGATGACAACAAGCTGACCTTCTACCATGGCGGCCGCTTCAAGCAGCTCTCGCAGATCGGCGGGCAGGTGATCGACAAATTGATCGCCTAGACGGCCCATCGTGGGCAGCCATGCGCGACGGCTGCGAGATTGGCGCCCTGCCCTGCGTCTCCTCGTGCATGTCCCAAGCCGCAGCCTCCTCCCGTCTTCAGTCCCTTGATGCTCTTCGCGGCTTCGACATGTGCTGGATCCTCGGCATGGGAGGCGCGCTGAAAGCACTGTTCGATCGCTTCGCGCCTGAAAGCGCCTTCACGGGGGCGCTGAAAACTCAGCTCGAGCACGCCGCCTGGGATGGCTTCCGCTTTTACGATCTCATCTTCCCCCTTTTCCTCTTCATCGCCGGCGTTTCGATGGCCATCGCCCTGCCCCGGCGCCTGGAGCGCGAAGGGCATGCAGGCGCGGTGAAGCATCTGCTGATCCGGGCTCTGCTCCTCTTCCTGCTGGGCGTCTTCTTCTCCGGTGGTCTTCGCGATGGGTGGGAGAAAATCCGCTGGCTCGGCGTGCTCCAGAGGATCGGCATCGCCTCGGCAGCCGCAGGCCTGCTCTCCCTCTGGCTGGGATGGCGCGGCCTGGCGGCGGCGGCGGTCTCGCTGCTTGCAGGCTACTGCCTGCTTCTGGGGCTTGTGCCTGTTCCAGGCTTTGGTGCCGGGGACTTCGCGGAAGGGCACAACCTCACCAACTACCTCGACTCCCTCTGGCTGCCGGGCCGCAAGTATGATGGCGACCACGACCCCGAAGGCATCCTCAGCACCTTTCCCGCCATCGCCACGGCCTTGCTGGGCATCCTCGCCGGCAAGTGGCTCACAGGCTCTCAGACATCCGCCCGAAAAGTTCTCGGGCTTGGGCTGGCGGGAATCCTCCTGATCGCCCTCGGCTGGGCATGGCACCCCTTCTTCCCCGTGATCAAAAAGATCTGGTCGAGCAGCTTCGTGCTGGTCGCCGGAGGCTGGAGCCTGGTCCTGCTGGCACTCTTCTACGCCCTGGTGGACGTGAAGGGACTCCGAACCTGGACCACGCCCTTCATCTGGGTCGGCGCGAACCCGATCACCCTCTATGTGTGCTCCGGCCTGGGCTTCTTTCGGACGATCACCGAGCGCCTCGTGGGCCATCCGGCCAAGGACTGGGCCTGGGTGGGCACCTGCGCCGCCTTTGCCATTCTGCTGCTGACGGCCCGATGGCTGTGGAAACGCGGGATTTTCATCAAAGTGTAGCCCTGGCAGCCGGAGGACAGTTGCAGCCGCCAGCGGCCACGCCACACTCGCGCACCCGATGGCCCTGATCGAAGTTCGCAACCTCACCAAACGCTGGCGCGCCGACCGCCTGGCGCTCGACGATGTGAGCTTCGAGCTTCGCCAGGGGGAAATCCTGGGCCTGCTCGGCCACAACGGCGCGGGCAAGAGCACCGTGCTCGGCATCACCCTCGGCATGGTGAGGCCGGATGGCGGCGAGGTGATCGTGAACGGCCACTCCGTGCAGACCCAGCGTGCCCGGGCGCTGAGCAGCATCGGCGCCATTTATGAAGCCGCCCACTTTTATGACTACCTGACCGGCTGGCAGAACCTGCGCGTCCTGTGCTCGCTCTCCGGCTGGTGGGACGAGGCCGAAGTGCAGCGCGTGCTGAAGCTGGTGAACCTGGACCAGCGGGCGCATCACAAGACCCGGACCTACAGCCACGGCATGAGGCAGCGGCTCGCCCTGGCCCAGGCCCTGCTGCCACGGCCCAAATGCCTGCTGCTGGACGAACCCACCGACGGGCTCGATCCCGAGGGCATCCGCGAGTTCCGCGAACTGGTGCTCAAGCTGCGCGCCGAATACGGCATGACCATCCTGCTGAACTCCCACCTCCTGGCCGAGGTGGAGCAGATGTGCGACCGCTGCGTGATCATCAAGCAGGGCCGGAAGATGTATGAAGGCATCGTGCCCTCCCAGCAGAAGAAGCAGAGCGTCTTTCACCTCCAGAGCCGCGACCTCGTGAAGGCCCGCGAAGCCATCCGCGCCGCCGGAGCCACCTTCGATGCCGTGACGAACCTCGTGGAGCTCCCCCCGCATGTCCCCGGGCATGAAATGCTCCGTCAGATTGTGGAGGCCGGAGCGCGTGTGGAATCCTGGACGGCGCACAAGCCCACCCTGGAAGAATTTTATCTTGGAATGACCGGCGCATGATCCTCTTCCTCCATCAATGGCAGAGCGAGCTGCTGAAGCTTTTCGCCCGCCGCCGCACCTACATCGGCTTTGGCGCCTTCCTGGCGCTGGAGATCGTGATCTGGCTGCTGTTCAAGTTCCTGAACGGCGAGAAGCGCCTGGCCTGGTTCATCAGCCGCCAGGGGCAGTCCTTTGAGCAGTATGATTCGGCCCTGACGCTCTCCTTCATCATCATCGGCCTCTCCGTGCTGCTGCTCGGAGCCATCTACGTCTCGCTCGTCGCCGGAGACATCGTGGCCAAGGAAGGCGAAGACGGCCACTACCGCCTCCTGCTGGTGCGGCCGATCAGCCGCGTGCGGCTGCTGGGCATCAAGTACCTCAGCTGCACCGCCTACACCGTGCTGCTCATCCAGTTCATCACCTGGACGGCCTTCCTGCTCGGCCTGGTTCTCAAGGGCTGGGGCGGAGGCTTCTTCCTCTTCACCATGGACCCGCCTCTCGTGGAGTTCTATGACTGGAGCGAGGGGCTGCAGCGTTTCGCCCTCAGCACCCTCCTGGCCTCCTTCAGCATGACGGTGATCAGCAGCATCGCCTTCTTCCTCTCCTGCTTCCCCATCAAGCCTGCCGCCGCCACCATCGGCGCGCTCACCTACTTCCTGATCGACCGCGTCGTCCGCGAGACCGGCTTCATGGACAACTACGACCAGTTCCTGCTCACGAAGCACATCAGCACCTGGGTGCTCAGCCTGAAGGCCACCATCCCCTGGCCGGTCATCCTGCGCAGCATGACGGTCATCCTCGCGGTGAATGCGAGCCTCTTCATCCTTGGCACGGCCTTCTTCCAGTCGCGGGACCTGAAGTCGTGAG
>CALDGV010000106.1 GCA_937941745.1 uncultured Prosthecobacter sp.
GCTTGAGGCTGCGATGACCGTCGCGGACCCACTGTAGGCGTTGCCCGCCGCCAGGGTCCATGCGGCAGAGCCTGCCTTGACCAGATTGCCGCGACCAGCCCCATCAATGCCCGCCATAGCAATGACTCCTTCCAAGGTCTGGGACAGGCTGTCGTTGAAGGTGAGAGTCGTATCAGCAGCACCGGCCGCCATGGCAAGATGGCTGTACAAGGCATCTGTGAACGTGTTGATGCTGTTGGATGAACCATTGTTCAGCTGAAGGAAGGAGTTCGCGCCATTGAGAGCCAGATTGAGGCCGGCAGGCAATGAGGAACCTGGATTCAAGGTAACACGCCCACCAGCACCAATGGTCACGCCCGGATTGCTCGAGACAAGCGCCGTAGTGAGCACGCCATTGGTCACGCTCAGAGCTCCAGAGGTGGTGATTGTCGTCGC
The DNA here is from genome assembly GCA_937941745.1 of uncultured Prosthecobacter sp. GTDB lineage: Bacteria > Verrucomicrobiota > Verrucomicrobiia > Verrucomicrobiales > Verrucomicrobiaceae > Prosthecobacter. The sequence continues at coordinate 436 of CALDGV010000106.1, forward strand.
TGTTAGATTGCCGTTGGTCACCGACACAGAAGAGGGTGTGAACGTTGTGCCCGTAAGGGTTCCTCCATTTACCGCCAGGGCACCGGTAAAGGTCTGCCCCGCTGTGAAAGCTTGAATCCCATCGCCTTGCTTGGTCAAGCCGCCCGTGCCGCTGATGACGCCGGCATAGCTGAGGTTGTCCATGCCTACAGGCGCGATTGTCAGAGTGGCGCTGCCCAAGGTCACATTGCCTCCAGTCGTTCCACCCGTGATCAGGCCGCGGATCGTGTTGCTGAAGTTATTGAGGTTCAGCGCCACACCTGCCGTATTGTTAAGCTGAATGATCGAATTGGGGGAAAGGGCCGAAGTGTTGCCCGCAACCAATGATCCTGCTTCGATTCGTGTGTTGCCGTAGTAGGTGTTGGCCACCGAAGGCGTCAGCGTCAGCGTCGTGCCGGCAGATTTGCGAAGGGCCACGCGGTCCACTGCATCTCCACCCACGCCAGAAATGTTCTGAGTCAGCAAGACGGCATCAGAACGGTTGACCGTCAGCATGCCGTCGTTGGGAGCAGTGGCTGCCGCGGAACCAGGTGTCGTCGCAAACACAAGGTTTGTGCCAGGCAGGGTTCCTGCAGCATTGGCATTGCCAATCAAAATACGACCGCCCGTGATGGTCACCGTCCCGGTCATGGTGTGAGCCGCCGTGTTATCAAACCGCACTGTATTGTCTCCCGCTTTGACAAAATTGACCACATCAGTGCCGTTGTTGGCAATCACGGAAGAAATCACCATCGTGTTTTGGTTCTGCTAGACGTAAAGCGTATCAGGTGAGCCGTTTGCCGCACCACCTGCCGTCAAAATCCCGCCAGAGATGGTCGTTGCGTTGTTGTCGTTCTTGAGAATTCCCCCCGAGACAATGTTGAGGGTCGTCCCAGCATTCTGAGTGAGGTTGAAAGCGCCAGAATTGAATTTCAGCGAATTGATCGTGTCATTACCAACTCCGGTCACTGTTCCCGTAATCCGCGCGTTGGCAGTGGCTCCTGGTGCCGTCCAAGCTCCGGTACGGTCCGTGTAAGTGGCCAAGGCGGTGATGGCTCCACCCCCGACGGCCCAATCCGTTTTGTTTAGGACCGCCCACCCGCCCAAAATCCCATTGGTATTGGCAGCCGAAGTTGTTGCACGGCTCGCGGTGACGACGTTGAGCAGAGCATCCTGACTGGTGCGATTGATGGCACCTACATTGATGGACGCAGTCGTACCGCCGAAATTAAGTGTGTTGGCACCTGTGCCCAAGTTGAGTGAAGAAACTGCCTGGGTGTATGTGGCACCACCTTGTACGAGGAGCTGTGCACGGTTGAGCGTCAGGCTGGAGGCTGAGTCAATTCGGTTGCCAGCCGTGGCATAATCCAGGGTCAGCTGAGAGCCGTTCACCGTCGTCGCGCCAGTGATGTTGTTGGCACCATTGGCGCTGCCAAGGAAAACGGTTCCACCATGCCCTGCAAAGCCTGGGTTGATGGTCAGGCCTGTGCCGCTGCCATTGACAACGGAGGTCACCGTCAGCGTCCGCCCGCCCTGCACGCTCCATGTGGCGGCTCCTGCATCGAGAAGGTTGATCGTGACGCCGTTGGTTGAGGAGGTGTTGCTGATGGTGAGGTTTTGCGTGGCCTTGGACAAATCCAAACCCGCAGAACCCAGGTTAAGAATTTGGTTCTGGTTGGCCGTGTTTTGCAGGGTGATGGCCCCTGAAGGGTTGAGCACCTGCAATCCCCCCACATTCAGAACTCCATTGTTGGTGTTCGTGGCGCTGGTCGTAACGTTGGAAATACGATAGGTGGCAGCACCGGTGATCGTGCTGTTGAAGAGGATGGTATCGTTAAGCGTTGGCGCTTGGTTCTGCACAAAACCCGTCATCGGGATCAGCGTCGGAATCGCCAGCAGGTTGTCGTTGCCAGAATTGGTCTTGATCAAAGTCAGACCATAGGACGGAAGAGTCCATGTCATGCCAGAGATGAGAAGCACCACCGAAACAGGCACGCGGAGGCGTGTGCGCATGGTAGTCATCAATTTCTGCGACAGATCGCGAGGGCGTTCAGTGCGTTTCATGGCGGCGGTTGGGTTGATCATTTCTTGCCAGGTTTGACACCGGGCAGCTTCAGAGTCTCAAAGATTCAAAAAATAATCGTATGACGCTGATAGTGAAGCACTTAAGTTCACCATCAAAGGCGCGCCAAAACTCACCTCGAAAGCTTGCACCTGAGGGCGCAGGCCTGTCGCGGAAGGAGCATGGAGACACTTTTTCGCCATTTATTCAATTAATGACAATGTAATCACAAAGTCATGTCAGCCTCCAAGCAGAATCTTCCGCCTCGCCCGCCCGCCAACATTACCATTCGGTAACATTCAACCTTTGCTTTTTAGCCAGCTTTCTCCAGGCACAAAAGCATCATTTCAGGCGCTAATCTTAAAAGTGATCTGGTTGGCAGCGGCTTTTGAACATTCACTCAAAATGGCTTCCTGCTGGCCAGCAGGGCTGCTTTGGCAGCCTGAATCCTTTCATCAGCCTTTTCGATCAGCGGGTCGAACATCGGGATCTCTTTGGCGTTTTGCCCCTGCTCATGCTTCCTAAAACCAAAAAGGTAGGTTTCGTTCTGCGGGCGCCAGCGATTAAAGAAAAGCTCGTCTTTTGCTAAAACTTCTTTACGAATTTCACTCAATTCACCTGGATTTAGTGAAGGGGCAGTCAAACCAAGACCTTCAATCATCTTATCACTGAGACGAGCATACCCTTCACTTGTGTAATGAACGCCATTTTCTGTCAACGGCTTGGAAGCTACACCTGTTTTGGGAATACCTCCCATGCGCTCAAAAAGGTCAATGAACCAAGTGTTCTGAGTGAGAGCGAACTTACGCAGCGCATCACGAAAGCTGGATAATTTTTTATTTCCATCCGTCAGGTCCGGCATGGGGGGAGGCAGTGTTTCAAGAGGTGGTGGTGCAACTATGATCATCCGCGCTCCCGGGGCATGCTTGCGCACCAGTTCGAGAAGGTTGCGATAACCAGTCAGGAAATCCGGCAGGCTGCCGAGCCCTTCAAAAGCAAACTCCGACCCATAGCAGAGCATTACCACCGTAGGTTTCAGCAATTCCAGATGTTCTGTAAGTCTTTTCAACCCTTCTTCAGGCGGACCGAAGTAGCTGCGGGCATGCCCGAAAACCGTGTCTGCACTCCAGGCAAGATTGCGCACGCTCACTTTCGTATCCCCGAGCGCCAGGGCGAGTCTTGGCTCAAAGGTGGCATAACGCTGTTCACGCTCGAAGACCGTGTTTCCAAGCAGCATGAGACGATCGCCATCCTGAAATTCGAAAACAGGCTTCTCGGCCGCTTTTGCACTGGGGGGACTGACCTCTTGTCCGATAGACAAGGAGGCGATCAAAAGAAGTGCGAGCAGCGATTTTACGGGCATGATGCTGAATTGGAGATGAGTCCAGCCCTACTGTCCAGCGTGGAGTGCTTGAGAAGTTTCTGCGATTGAAATCCCAGGGGTTCGCCCAGCGCTCAATGACGCTCGACTCGAAGGCGCATGAATCGCTTCCCCCCTGGACTTACAGGCAGGCTGTCTCTGACCACGAGCTGAGTGGCTGAGTTTTGCTGAATGACCAGGCCGGTACTGCTCCAACCGAGGGGATTGGACAGGTCGCTGCTTGCCTCAACGATAAAAGTCACATCTGTGGCCTGGGGATTTTTGGGGATCGAAAGGCGCAGATATTCCGCCCCATCTACAGGTTCGAGTTTGATGTTCTGCGGGCTCAATGAACTGATGCGTCCATCCGTGCCGAAAGCATATTCGATAAGATTGGGCAGCCCATCCCCGTCCGCATCCTCAGCAGCCTCAAGACCAAGGGCGTTCTCGTCGCCCACATTGTTAACATCCAGCCACCTAGCAAATGGCGTCGTGTAGGCCGTGAGGGCGAAGTCAAAAAACGACCTTGTGCCACTGTCGTCAGCGCTAAGACGGAGACCAAAAGTGCCACTTTCCGTGAGTGTTGCAGTCGTGTCCGGAAGACCTGCATTGGCAAAAGCCAAACCTGCAGGCCCAGACCGGAGGCTCCAAAGAGCCGTGGGCGCGGCGGGAAGATCATCATCGGTGATCGTGCCATCAAGGGCGATGGGCGAGAGGTTGCCTCCCGCAGCTGCAGTAATAACAGGAGCTTTATTGAGCGCGGTGATGCTTAGATTGGTAAAGGTGCAGGTGTTCAGCGTGCCAGTGGCGCCGCTGGCGTTGTTCACATAAAAGCCGACCCACACGGGGGTGGTCATGATGATGGTCTGCGGCTGGCCGATCTGCGTCCAGGCATTGGGGCCGCCGGTGGTGCTGTTGTGCGTGGCGCGGTAGCCAGTGATGGCATTGCCACGGCGCACAAAGCGAATCCAATTGCCCGCGCTGATGCCGCTGGGCACCCCGCCGCCGCTGCCGCCAGCGATGCTGGTCCAGTAGTAGCCGCTGTAGCTGCCAGTGGGCATGCGGCCGATGTGGAGCTGGGCGCCACCCTCGATGCTCTCAGCGATGCGGATGCCGCCGCTGCTGCTGCCGGCGCCGCTGCTGAAGGTGACGAGGCGAGTGATGACCTCGAGGTCGCCGTAATACTGCCAGCCGTAGAAGTAACCCGTCGTCGGGCCTGCGATGGTGTAAGTACCGCCGCTGAAGCTGGCGCTGCCAGCGGTGTTGGGCGCGGTGCCACTGTCTTCGCTCACCAAAGCGGGTCCGCTGGGTGTGGGTGTGAGCGTGACGTTGTCAAAGACGGCTGTCGCGGTGCTGGAACTGCTGTTGCTGGTCGTAGTGAGGCCGTAGTGGGCATCCGCGTTGAGCAGCGGAATGGCGACAGGTGTTCCCACTGCGGTCCAGGCAGTGCCATCGCTACTGTAGCTCGCACTGATTTCATTGTTCGTGGCGTTGCGCTCGAGTTTGAGCCAAATCGGGAGCACAGGAGCAGTGGCAGCCACGCTGGTGTCACTGCCGCTCGCTGCACGAGTGCGGAATTGCAGTCCGGAGCCGGGCACAAAGCCCAAGACAGCACGATTCGAGCCTCTGGCGAGCGAATCGCGGATGGTGATGCCTGCGAGGGCTCCGGTGGTCGGAAGGCTGGTCAATCGGGCCACGACGCTGCCATCGCCAACGGCGCCACGAACCATGATGTGAGCCTGATCGCTGCTGGTGGCCGCATAACCGGCCCTAGTGCCCGAAACGGTGAAAAGGCCACCATATTCGAGTCCTTGGCCGCGACGTGCGGAGGACGGTCCCAGATCCTGCGTGATCCAATTCGATGCCACGGGGCTGTTTCCGAATACGACGGTGATTTGATCGCTGGCGGTGAATTGCGTGTCCGTGGCGGTGATGCGGAAAATGTAGGTTCCGGGCGTGGAGACGGTCACAGCCGTGATGGTGGCGTTGGGCGATTCGATGGTCGCGGTGCCGGGGCCGCTGACGAGGCTCCAAGTCTGCGTGACAGCGGCGGGCGTGCCGTCATCACTCACGCTGGCGCTGAGGATGACACCGTTGGTGGCCGCGATGAGCGGTCCCTGCGCGGTGGGGCCATTGATGAAGACCACGGGCGGGATGTCGTTGTCCGCGATGGTGACGTTGTCGAAGGACTGCACACCGATGTCATAGCTTCCGCTGGCAAGCGAGAGCGTGACATCCTCCGGTCCTTCAATGTTGGCGTCATCCACGGGCGTGATGTTCACGACCTTCGAGACTTCTCCTGACACAAAACCCACCGTGCTGGCCACATTGGCGTAGTCCGTGGTGTTCGCAGCGGTGCCTGCGATGGTGAGATTCACGCTGAGGGCCACATTCGTCGGCGCGGTGCGTGTGATGGTGAACTGGCCGGGGTTTCCGGGTGTTTCGGATGCCGTGGCATCATTTGCGACGAGCGTGACAGTGCTGCGATCATCATCGGCGAGATTCACCGTCGCGGTGCTCGGTGTGCCGATCACATAGCCGCTGCCACTGGACACGGTGAGGATGATGGTCTCGTTGCCTTCGTTGCTGGTATCCTGCGTCGGTGTGACGTTGATCGCCAGCGTGCTTTGACCGGCGAGGATGGTCTGCGTGGTGTTGATGGTGGCATAATCGGTGCCGCTGGCAGCGGTGCCGGTGCGTGTGAGGGTGACGGTGAGGTCTGCGGAGGTATCGCCGGTGCGTGTGAGGGTGAACTGGCCTGCGTCACCGCTTTCTGAGGCGCTGGAGTCATTCGCCACGATGCTCACGGCGGGTGAATCATCATCCGTGATGCTCAGCGTGTGCGTTTGGATGCTGCCGAGGACGAGATTGACCGGATTGACGAGGGTGACGGTGAGATTTTCGGGTGTTTCGAGGGTGGAATCATCCGTGATGGGGACGCTGAGGTATTTCACGCTTTCACCGGCGGCAAAGGTGAGCGTGCCGCTGATGGTGCTGTAGTCACTGGGCTCTAAAGCGGTGCCGTTGGTGGTGGAAAAGTCCACGCTGCCAGTGGCCGTGGCCGGTGCGCTCAATGAGACCGCGATCTGCGCGGTGCCCGCATTTTCCAAAACCGTGCTGCTGGCCATCGCGAAGCCGACATACGGATTCGCGGGCGGATTGTCGTCGTCGATGATGGTGTAGCCGTGGAAGGCATTCGTGCCGATGTTGGCACCGCTGGCATTGAGGAGCTGGACGGTGATCAGGTCGTCCGGCTCATCCATCGTGTCATTTGTGACGGTGAAATTGATGTTTCCAGTGGTTTGTCCCGCAGGGATGGTGAGCACGCCGGGCGGCAGGAGGTAATCCACGCCGGAGCCGAAAGCAGTGGTATTGCTCTGAAGGCGATAGCGCTGCTCCAACGTGTTGTTTTTCACCCAGCCGGTATGGACGGTGCGTGCGTAGTGCGTGCGATCATCGCGCACCATGATGCCTGCCTGCGCGGCGGTGTTGCCGCCAGTGAGCGACAGCACACGGGCGACGAAAGTGAAATCTCCTGTGACCTCCGTGCTGGGAAAATGCGCCTCATCATTGGTGCCGCCGATGCCTCCACCGCTGCCCGTGACCGTCCACACGCCTGCATTCACGCTGTCACTGCCTTGTTCATTCACGAAGCCAATCGTGCGCCCGCCCTGCGAGGTGAAGGGGCTGCCTGCGAGTGTGACGTTGTCAAAGGTGGCGGTGGCGAGCTGCCCGTCGCTCTGCGCGGTGACCGCGAGACCGGCGAGGATTTTTTGGCCGAAGGCGACGTTGGGCGTGACGCTGAAATTCGTCCACACAGCGCCATCGCGTGACACGGACTGCGTGAAGGTATTGCCCGCACGCACCGTGCGCACCCACATGGGTAGGATGAGGCTGGTGTAGGGGCTGCTGAGCGTAGCGGTGCCACTCGTGGTGGTTCGCTGGAGGGTGTAAAACTCACCCGCCGTCGTGCCAGTGCCGAGCGCGGCGGCATGCACGCTGCCAGCCGCCGTGCTGGAGCGCAGCATCACCCCGGCACGAGAAGCCATGTTGGCATTGCCATTGCTCACGATGCGGGCGGTGACGGTGCAGTTCGCGGAATTCGAGATGGGCAGATAAACGTAGCTGAAGTTGTCCGCGGTCGTGTTGCTGAGGCCGTTGCCGGAGTTGGTGAAGGTGTACACGCCGGAGGCCACGGAGCTGCTGCCGGTGACCGTGCCGATGCTAGCCGACGCCTCCACGCCAATGCTGCCGCCAGCGGAAAGGCCGCCCACGGTGAAATTGTCCATCACCGCAGTGAACTGCGTGGTCGATCCCGGTGCAAAAGCGATGCCAGCGAGGTAGCTCGTGCTGCCGAGATTGGAAACCGTCACCGCAGTGCCGCGCTGCGTCCAGGTGATGCCGTCGTTGGATTGATGAAAAGTCACGGAGTTACCCGTCTTCACCAAACGCACCCAATATGGCACTGCACGACTGCTGAAGGAGGCGCTCGAAGAGTTGGTGCTGCCGCTCACCTGATACTCCACGCTCACATCGCCGGGCTGCGCCGCGGAGAGCGTGACGGGGATGCTCACATTCGTGACGTTTTCCAAACCGGAGGAGCTGGGATTGGTGAACGCCACGGTGGCCGGTGCGGCGTCATTGTCCGAGACATACATCGTGGCGCTGGAGCCGCGTGAGTAGCCGCCGGCAGCGAGATCGAGGATGATCGTCTCCGTGCCTTCGTAGGTCGTGTCATTGACGATGGTAACCGGCACATCCACACCCGTCGCCCCGGCGGGGATCGTCACGCTGGCAGGCGCGGTGTAGTCCACGCCGCCGCCCGTCGCGGTGCCGCTATAGGCGAGATTCACCGTCACGGCCGCCGTCGTGCTGCCGATACGGGAGATGTAGAATTTGATCACGCCGGTGCCGCCTTCGGAAGTGGTAATACCACCGCCGGTGCCCACCTGCGTGTCGATGACGAGCGTGTTCACGTTGTCATTGTCACGCAGAGTGGCGGTGGAGGAACTGCTCGCGCCAAAGGTCTGGTAGTCGGCGGAGGGCTGGATCGCCAGCGCGATGGTTTCCAGATCTTCGAGGTCGGTGTCGTCCTTCGTGCGCATCGCAAGATCGAGCGTCGAGGTGCCACGAGGGATCACCACGGAGGTGGGATAGGGCGCGGCGGTGGCATTGTCGCGTTTCAAGATCACGCCGCCATCACCAACGGTCCACGCGAGCGTGGCGCTGGTGCCAAAGGTGCCGTTGAAGTGGCTGTACCTGCTCAGCGATGCATTCGACCAACTCGTGCCATTCGTGCTGAGCATCTGCGCCGCCGTGGAGCCGGACATGAGCAGATTCGTCGTGCTAAAAGCCCACACGGCATTCAGATCTGAAGTCGTCGAGGAGGTCTGGCTGGCCCAGGTCGTGCCGTTTCCTTTGCGCACCACACCGCCGCTGCCCACCGCCCAGATGTTCGTTGAGTTCACCGCGAAAACCGCATTGAGCTGCGTGGTCACGCCAGAGGTTTGCGAGCCCCAGGTGCTGCCATTCCAAAAGCGGATGACACCGCCCGCTCCCACTGCCCACACATTGCTGGCACCGCTGCCATGCACGGCGCGGAGCTGGTTCGTCGTGCCGCTTGTCTGCGCGGTCCAGGTGGTGCCGTTTGTGCTGCGCAAAATGACGCCGCCGTCGCCCACGGCGAACACATTCGTGCCGCTGCTGCCCCAGATGCCTAGCAGTGCATTCGTCGTGCCACTCGTCTGCGTGCTCCAGTTCGTGCCATCGAAGAAAAGAATCGTGCCGCCATTCCCCACGGTCCACACACTGCTGGCAGACGTGCCCCACACCGCGCGGAGATGCTCGGTGGTGCCGCTCATCTGCACGGTCCAGGTTGAGCCATCGCCTTTGAGGATGGTGCCGTTGTCACCCACGGCCCAGAGGTTCGTGGCATTTGCCGCCCAGATGGCGCGGAGGTTTTCCGTGGTGCCAGAGCTTTGCGGCAGCCACCAGCCGATACTGTCGTAGTCCGTGCCATTCACCGCCGTGCCGGACAGCGTGAAATTCACCTGCAGCGGCGTGGCAGTGCTGCTGCCGCGCACGCTGAAACGAAAATTCGCGTTCGTAGAGGGCTCCACGCCGTTCGCCGTGTTCACCACATCAATGTAGGGCAGGTCCGCCGCGTGGTCATTGATCGTCACCGTGGCCGTGCTGGCGGTGCCGAGGATGTAATTCGTGGCGCTGGCGCCCAAATGCAGCACGCACTGCTCCGGCCCCTCGCCCAGGCCATCGAATCGCGGCGTCACGGTGATGCTCGCCGTGCTTTGCCCGGCCGGGATCACGACCACGCCGGGCATCCACTCAAAATCTGCGCCATGCAGCGCCATTACCCCGCTGCCGGTGACACCGGAAAAGGCATAATAGACCGTCAGCGCGTTCGTGGTGTCGCCGCTGCGACTGATCAGAAACGTCCCCGTGTCCGCCACGGCTCCTGGAACGGTCAAATCGACCTCTGCGGCTGTCGCATCGCTTGCTGTCACGCTCACCGTTTGCAGGTCATCATCGTAAATCGATGCCGTGGCCGTCGTGGCGAACGGATCGAGGATGTAGGCCGCGTTTGTATTCAGCGTCAAAATTGCCGTTTCGAGGCCCTCGGGGCTCGAATC
>CALDGV010000107.1 GCA_937941745.1 uncultured Prosthecobacter sp.
TTTGGAGATCGCCAGCGCACTTGCCGGGATCTCGCTTCAGGCGATACCCAAATTAAGTTCTGCGTCCAAAGTCACCAAATAAGCCAGGAATCCAGTTGCTTGCCTCGAAGCAGCCAAGGTTAAGTTTCCGGCGGCAGAGATTCCACGCCCCTATGCCCTCAGCACCTCCGCGAGCGCCCGCTGAATGCGTTCAATCGTCGTCTCCTTGCTGATCAAATGCGCAATCGTCGTGACTCCAGGCCCGCGTGACTGACCGCTGAGCGCGAAGCGCAGTAACGGCATCATGGCTCCGGGCTTCACGCTCAAAGCCTTTGCGGCGGCTTCGACGGCATCATGCACGCTCTGCTCGCTCCATTCGGCGGCTTGGGCGAGTTGATCGCTGGCGGCCTTGAGCAGGTCGGCGTTTTCGGGTTTGGCTTTCAGTTTGGTCACGACATCGGCCTCGAAGGGGAAATCCTCGCGGAAGAAGTAATGCACCCACTCGGGCAGCTCGGTGAGCAGGCTCACCTTTTCGCGCACGCTGTGAACGGCGGCGGCGGCCATCGCGTCATCGGTCCAGGCGAGGCCTTTGGCAGTCAGGAAGGAACGGGCGTGCTTGAGCAGGTCTGCGGGGCTCAGTTCGCGCAGATACTGGGCGTTGAACCACTGCGCTTTCTTGAGATCGAACTTCGCGTTGCTGCTGTGGATGGCGTCGGCGTCGAACAGCGCGGTGAGTTCGGTGCGGGAGAGCTTTTCGCTCTCGGCCTTCGGCGTCCAGCCGAGCATGCAGAGGTAATTGAACACGGCGTCGGGCAGGAAACCGGCGTTCATGTAGCTGTGCTCGATGGCGCTGCCTTCGTCGCGCTTGCTCATCTTGGTGCCGTCCGGGTTCAGGATCAGCGGGATGTGCGCGTAGGTCGGCGCGGTGGCACCGAAGGCGTTGAAGAGGTCGATGTGCTTCCAGGTGTTCGAGAGATGATCCTCGCCGCGAATGACGTGCGAGATGCTCATCTCGATGTCATCGACCACATTGACAAAATGGAAGATGTAACTGCCGTCCGGGCGGCGGATCGTCATGTCCGGCTCCTCGGTGGGCGCGAAGGTCACATCCCCGCAGACCAGATCATGCACGGTGATGGCGGTGCGGCTGAATTTAAAGCGCATCGCGCCGTCCGGCTCGGCATAGACGCGGTCGGCGTCCTCCAGCTTCTTGAAATAGGCGTCATAGAGATCCTTGCGCTGGCTTTGAAAGTAAGGGCCGCAATCGCCGCCAACTTCCGGGCCTTCATCCCAGTCCAGCCCGAGCCAGCGCATGCCTTTGAGGATGCCCGCCGCCGCTTCCGCCGTGTTGCGAGCACCATCGGTGTCCTCCACCCGCAGCACGAAGGTGCCGCCGTGCTTGCGGGCCATGAGCCAGTTGAACAAGGCCGTGCGCGCGCCTCCGACGTGAAGGTCACCAGTGGGGGAGGGGGCAAAGCGGACGCGAAGGGACATTGGAAAAAGGGCGGAGGGGTTGAAACGGAAGGTGACCATAGCCGGGATTCGCCGCTGCAAATTTCAAATCTCAAATTTCCAAGCGCACATCACTCGTTATGCTCGCCGCATGAAGAAGTTCATCCGCCTGCTGCTCTTTCTCCTTGGCCTCCTGGTGCTCCTGGCCGTCGCCGCGCCGCTCGCGGGCGCTTACATCCTGCGCCGGTATGTGAACAAGGAGCTGATCGTTCTCGAAACGGAGAAAAACATCAATGCCCGCGTGGAGCTCAACGATGTGACGCTGACGATCTTCGCCTGGCCGCCGAGCCTGCGGCTTTCGGGCGTGAAAATCGGCCCGCGTGATCAGTATGCGGGCACGCCGCTGGAAGCCCGTCCGCTGATGAAAAACGCGCCGGTTCACATCGAGATGGCCTACGCCGAACTGGTGCCCAAGGCGTTGCTGAGCGGCCAGTTTTTCCCGCGTGTGCTGCGTTTCGTGGGAGTCGAGGTGCATGAGCGCATCAGCCCGCAGGAGGGCAGCGCTTTGGAGAAGCTGTTTCAGCCGCCGCCGGAAAAACTCGCGGCCTTGCAGGCGGAGGCGGACGTGCCACGCGCGATCCCCGTGCAGACCCCGCAATCCGTGGCCGTGGAGCCTGCCGCGCCGGGTCCGGTGGCCATCGTGCCGCCCGCGCCTGCCGCAACTCCGGCAGCCATGCCGGTCGAGACATCAGACGAATCGTCACGCGCCGGGCGCGTCATGCTTCAGGAGATCAGCATCGAGCAGGGGCACTTCATCATCAGCAATGAGGGCACCGATTCACGCTTCAACGCCGAGATCAGCGATTTCAGCCTCGTGCTGACCGGCATCGACATTGATCCGGCGGACATCGCCAATCACAACACGCTGCATGCGCGGCTCAGCGCCAAGGCCGTGGTGGATGGCGCGGCACAGATCGGCGGGCGCATGCAGCAGGTGCAGTTTGCCAGCATGAAGCTGCATGGCGAGGGCGATGTGAACCCCGTCGATCCAAACACCATGCTGTGGGCGCCAGCGGCGGTGCTGAATCTCGTCATCGACCGTGGTTCCAGCATCGGCGGGCACATGACCATCGGCGATGCCGCCGGGCAGGAGCTGGACAAGCTCATGAAATACGGGGTCGATCTCAGCGCCATCCGCATCGGCGGTGTTCTGGCGCAGGACGTGAATGTCAGCGTGCTGTTCCGCAACGAGTCCATTCGCTTCCTCGGAGACACGTTGTTTGCGCTGCCTGACTATGAGTTCACCATCAAGAAAGAATCCTGGATGGACTTTGCGAACGATCAGCAGGGCCTCCTCACGCGCCTTTCCTGTGGAGAGGCGCTCAAAGAGCAGATCGTGCGCGGAGTCGCCAACCGAGGCCTGGGAGAAACGATCTCCCGCATGGTCGTCGGTGCCTTTTCCGACGACCGAGGACGCGTCGCCTTCGACCTGAGCATCACCGGCTCGCTCTCGCGTCCGCAGGTGAAACCAGACAGCCAGAACCGCCTGGAGGGCATCCTAGGTGGTGACATTGAGGACAAGGCCAAGGGGCTGATCAACAACTTCAAGGAACTCAAAGGCCTGTTCAAAAACTTCTGATCAGCCAGAATCCACGCCTGGAGCGCGGACGCCCCTATTCTACGTCGCAAGACTGCGAAGGTTGAACCGTCCGCATCACTCCTCCTGAATCACTCAGCAGTTTGGGCTGGCAAAAAAATGAGCGGCAAAAAATGGGGGGGCTGATTCCATCGTTTGCCGACCAGTTCTGCGTGGGGGGGCTCCCTGACCATTGGCAGAAGGATGATCTTCTTGATCATCCATGTTCTTGCCTCAACGGCCCCATTCCTTGGCGGAACCCCTCTTTTCCGTGGAATTTGATGCGCTGCGCAGAGCGGTAGCAGGCCAACAGAGGCCGATGGAATGCCAACGACACGGAGCCTTGCCACGTCCATGCTCTCGTCATGCCCGCCCAGTTCAAAGATTACTATGCCACGCTCGGTGTCTCCCGGGATG
>CALDGV010000108.1 GCA_937941745.1 uncultured Prosthecobacter sp.
AAATGCTCCAGCAACGGCTCCTCCACATGCGTCTTCTCATCCAGCCGCATCGCATCGCGCGATTTCCGCTTCGGCGTCGAGTCACCGGCGGAAAAGTTGGGTAAAGGCTCGTCGGTGGCGGGTGTGCTCATCGTTTGCCTTTCGTCAGGGCTTTGATCTCCGCGCGGTCGCGTTCCAGGAAGGCTTTCAGTTGCTCCGCGCTCGGCAGGGCTTTGAGGTAGCGGGAGACGAAGAGCTTGTTGTCCATGCCTGCGGTGGCGAACTCCACCTCCGCGCCATCGCGGTCACTGCATAGCAGGATGCCCACGGGCGGATTGTCGCCGGGCTGCATCAGGTTCGCTTTACACCAGTTCACATAGAAGTTCATCTGGCCTGCGTCCTCCGGCTTGAAGGCTCGGATCTTCAAATCAATCAGCACATGGCAGCGCAGGATGCGGTGGTAGAACACGAGGTCCACGCGGTGATGCCGCCGCCCCTCCGTCATGCGGAACTGCCGGGCCTCGAAGCAAAAGCCCTGGCCCAGCTCCAGCAGGAACTTTTGCAGGTGATCCAGCAGTGCGCTCTCCAGCTCGTCCTCCGAGTAGCTCGGCAGGTCCGCCAGCCCGGTGAACTCGAGGATGTAAGGATCACGCAGCATGTCCGCGATGGTCTCACGCGGCTCCTGCTTCCGGGCGCGTTCGATGACCGCCTTCTTGTCTGTGGAGAGGCCCGTGCGCTCATAGAGCAGGCTGCCGATCTGGCGTTGGAGCTGGCGGACGGACCAGTGACCGCGCAGCAGCTCGTTCTCGTAAAAGGCGCGCTGCCACTGGTCGTCGAGACGGATGAGTTCGAGAAAGTGCGCCCAGGAGATGCGGGCCAGTTGCTCGGGTTTCAATGGCGTGGGCAATTCGGCAGACGGTGCCTGCCGAATTTCCAAAGCAATGCTTGGGAAATCTGCTTCGCTCCCCGTTTTCGATGGCGCGGCATCTCGCTCGCCAATTTTGCGAACGGTGTTTGCAAAATTGGCCTGATCCACGCCTCCCGGCGATTTTGCGGACACTGTCTGCAAAATCTCAACATCGGCCGCGCCGGTCATAAATGCGGCAAGAGCTGGCTGTCGGATCTCAGGGTAGATTGAATAAAAGGTCGCGCAGTCTCGCAATGTGCGGGGGCTCATCCCCTTGATTCCCTTGGCTGCCAAATCCGCTGCCAGCGTCGGCAGCAATCGTGCCCCATACTTCGCCCGGTCTGCGCCTTCCTGCTCGAACTCCACGATGTAAGCTCCCACCATCCAGTTACGCAGCACCAGCGCTTGATTGACCACCGTGGCCACGCGGGAGACCATCTCGGCGTTCACCTGGGAGATGGCTTTCACCAATGCGGGATAGCCCGCACCGCGTTTCGTGGGTGATAGGGCGGCCTTGGTGGTAGTCGGCTTCTTCATGCGCGGCGATGTTGATCGCTCACAGCGGGAAAGACAAGCACTCCGGTTGAATTCCGTAGGCACTGTCTCCGGAATCTTGGGGGAGGAACATTCGGCATCCAGTGGACACCGAATCGCTGAGGACTTGCCTCGTCTGGCAGCGCACGAGCTTGGTGGTGCTGGAGGCTTGCTTCGCCAAGACGGGTCAATCCTTGGCTTGACCCTTCTTCCCGCCCAGCAACGGCGTCACCGCCACCCGCCCCGTCAGCAGGTCGTGCATCAGGCCGGCTTTCAGGCGGCGGAGTTTGGTGAGATGGCCGTTTGTTCGCCTCGATTCGGAGTCCGCACTCTGAAGCATGTGCACCAGCTTTTTTTGTTCGTCGTGCTTGGGCAGGATCACTGGCATGGCCTTCAGTTGGGTCGAATTGATCGAAGCCAGATTCGTGGACTGCTTGGCATTGAGAACGAAGTAGCTTTTCCCAAAAGAGGACGCTGTAAAAGCCGCCAAATACTCGGCGTCCAGCATTTGAGGTTTGGCTCTGACACGAAAAACATGGTTCTGGTGCAGGCAGTTCTCGATTTCACCTCGCCAGATGGTTCCACGACCCAGCTTGTCGAAATCACCGCCTTCGTTCATCAAGACATCACCCACTTCGAGTTTGAACCGATAAGCAGAGGTTCGGAGGACTCGAATGGTTTTCACCTCCGACAGATCGAGGAATCCATCTTGGACGTTTGCGACACGCAGATAAGGCAACTCAATGGTGTTCGGGCCTGATGGTTCATTCCCAAGCGTCACACCTGACATCACGTCAGCGATGCTAGACAATGAAACGATGTCCCACTCCTCCGGGATCAGCCCAAGCGGGGACTTCTTGAAGCGGTGGGTGGAGGGATCGCGGAGGCGGCCTTGGGCGTCGAGGCCGCGGGTGAGCAGGTCGTGCATCAGGCCCGTCTTGATCCGCTGCTGCTTCGCCAGCAGCGCCTCGGTTTGCTCGATGGCGTTGTCGAGCATCGAGAGCGTTTCAGCGATGGTTGCCTGAGTATCCTTGTGAACCGGGTGTTTGAGCACCATGCGCCTGAGCTGTTCGCGCAAAAGCTCGACCTGATTGGTGGAACCTGATGTGCATTCACCTTCAATGATGGAGCGACACGTTTCTGTGCTCAGCAGATGGTAAAAGAACTGGCTACAATGCTCCTCTGGAAAGCGCAGCACCGTGACATGACCATCGAATGCTGCTTCAAGAGCACCCTTCCAAAAGCCGAGTCGGCCAAGAGTTCCTGTGCCCGTGGAATTGATGAGCACATCCCCTTTTTGAAGCCGCCTCTCGTCTGGCAGTGAATCCCAGAACCTCTTCGTGACGCTCTTCAGTTTGCCGAGATCAAGTCTGCCATTCTGGACACAGGCTTGGTTAAGAACTGGCATCGTGTTCACGTCGTTTTCATCGGCATACACAGGGCTTTTGCCACGGCCAAGAAAGGTCGTGAGTTCGCCAAGGGTTGATGTTTTCCAATCCTTCATGCGTAACCCA
>CALDGV010000109.1 GCA_937941745.1 uncultured Prosthecobacter sp.
GTAGCCCGCGTTCTTGAAATGCTGCGGCCATGTCGCGCGATCTCCAATCGCGGCGCGGGGGCTGATATAGCCCTGCACGCTGGTCGCATGAGGATAGTAGCCGGAGAGAAACGACGCCCGCGACGGACCGCAGTAGGTTCCCTGGCAATACGCCCGCGTGAAGCGCATCCCACGGGTCGCGAGCCGGTCGATGTTCGGCGTCTGGCACACCTTGTTGCCGTAACAATCGAGCGCGGTGGAGGTCAGGTCGTCGGAGATGATGAAGAGGACGTTCGGCTTGGCCCTGAGGAGCGAGGAGCAGAGAAAAAGGAGGCAGGCCGTGATGAAAAACTTCATTACCACTGAACGGTGGCATGTCGCCCCTCTGTCATCGCAGACTTAGCACAAGAGATTGCGCCATTCGCGACCACGCCCATCATGTCCGGCAAGCAGCTCATGGTTCCCGCACAAATCACCTTTGACCAAGCCGAGCGAAAACGGCTGCTTTTCGTGGCGATGAGCGGTGTGCGCGTCTTTGACCAGGAACTGCTGAAGCTGGGCCTCACGCTGCCCGGTTTCGTCGAGCGCAGCCGGGTGATCGCCTCGCTGCCAAGCCTCGGTCTGCTGACACTGGCGGCCCACACGCCGGAGGACTGGCAGATCGGTTATCGCGAATACGACGAACTGCCGGCAGATGCGGCGCGATCCATCGCGGAGGAGGGTTTCGCCGTCGTGGCGCTCTCCGCCCTCACGGCACGGATTGATGAAGCGTATGCCTTGAGCCAGGAACTCCGCTCACTGGGCATTCTCGTGATCATCGGCGGCTTGCACGCCAGCGCGCTGCCCCACGAGGCCGCACAGCACTGCGACATCGTGGTAAAAGGCGAGGGCGAAATCGTCTGGTCGCAAATCCTCGCCGACCTGGAACGTGGAAGCTGGCAACCTCTCTACGATTCCGCCACTGCGGGGCTGCCCTCGCGTTTTCACGAAGCGCAGCCCGTGCCGCGTTACGACTTGCTGGAGCTGGATCGCTACAACCGCCTCACGTTGCAGACGACGCGCGGATGTCCGCTGCATTGCTCGTTCTGCGCCGCTTCACGCACCATCAGCCCGTATCGCAAGAAGTCCTTGGAGCAGGTCCGTCGTGAGCTGGAGGCTGTCCTGGCCTTGTGGCCGCGTCCGTTCATCGAACTGGCGGATGACAACACTTTCGTGGACAAGGCGTGGTCGCGGGAGCTGGTGGCCTTGCTGGCAGATCATCCGGTGAAGTGGTTCACCGAGTCAGACATCTCGCTGGCCGATGACGATGCGCTGCTGCGGCTGCTTGGCCGTTCGGGATGTGCGCAGGTGCTCATCGGACTGGAGTCGGCTTCTCCCGATTCGATGCGTGGGCTCGATACGCGGGATTGGAAATCGCACCGGCATCGCGATTATGCGGAGAAGGTGCGCCGCATCCAGGACCAGGGCATTTCCGTGAACGGGTGCTTCATCCTCGGTTTCGACCAGGATGGATCAGACATCTTTCAGCGCACCTTGGATTACATTGACTCGCTGGAGCTTGCGGAGGTGCAAATCACGCTGCTCACGCCGTTTCCAGGCACCAGCCTGCGTCAGCAATTGGAAAAGGAGGGCCGGATTCTGGAGGATGCGTGTTGGAGCCAGCACACGCTCTTTGATTTGACCTTCCAACCCGCACGCATGTCTGTGGGCGAGATGAAAACGGGCTTTCGCAGTCTCATGCGCGAGGTCTATTCTGAGGAGCGCGTGGCTTGTCGCCGCAAGATTTTTCAACACTGCATCCGCCAACGCCATTCATGAGCACTTCAGCCTCGCTTCCACGTTTCTGGTTCCGCCTGCTGACGTTCCGCGCCACCGCCGAGGACTATGAGTGCCTTCATCGTGGGCATTTGATCGCCGGCCTCATCGCTTGCTGGCTGGTTGGCATCGGTCGCTACTGGGATGACACACGCGCCACCCTGCTGCAACACACCGGGATCGGGTCGGTGATATATGTGTTCGTCCTGGCGGCGGTGATGTGGATAGTCGTCAAGCCCGTGGCTCCAGCGCGCTTCACCTACACGGGCATTCTGACTTTCATCACCTTGACCTCACCGCCCGCGGCTCTCTACGCCATTCCAGTGGAAAAATGGATGACGCTGGAAGCCGCGAACCTTATGAACCTACGGTTCCTGGGCATTGTGGCACTGTGGAGGATAATTTTGTGGATTCATTATCTGTGTCGTCATGGGAAACTCTCTGCGGCTGGAGCGTTGTGCGTCGCCGCCGTGCCGCTTGCGGCTATCTTCATCACGCTGGTCAATTTGAACCTGTCCCACGCTGTCTTCAACGTCATGGGCGGCATTCGCGAGGCAGACAAGACGTCCCAAGACGCCGCTTACGGTATGTTGAACATTCTCGGCCTTCTTTCCGTGCCCGTTTCGTTCCTAGCCTGCCTGGGATGGCTGTGGATGGTTCTCGAAAGCCGGAGCGAGCGAAAGATGCTGAAAGCAATGCGGCTCAAGGCTTCTTCAAAGTAGGTTCCCCCTTCAGCCAGCCGAGCGATGTGAGGGACTTGTCGTTTTCGAGGAGCAGGGATAGGGCGGGTTTCATGGCAGTTTGATCGGTTCCTTTTCGAAATCGGTGGGTGAGACCCAGCCGGCGTTCATCTTCTCGCCGCGCATGAATTTCTCATAGAAGCCTGCGCCGTGGGTGGCGGGGTATTCGTCGAAGATTTTGCCGTTTCCGGCCATGCGCGGGTCGTTTTGGGCCTTGAGTTCGGATTCCATGCGCTCGCGCAGTTGTTTCACGGTTTCGAGGTGGACGGATTCACCGGCGAGGTTGCGTGCGCAGCCTGCATCGACGGTGAGATCGTAGAATTCCTCGGCGGGGCGCAGGCCGAAGTTGAGCTGCCAGAACTTGTCGCCGCGGTCCTTGCGACCGAGTTCGAGGATGAGC